>DATCQF010000601.1:0-1893 GCA_036569735.1 Allostellaceae bacterium
CTGCGGTCGACGCGGCGGTCGCGGCGGCGGCGCGCGAGTTCGGCCGGCTCGACATCCTCCTCGAATGCGCCGGGATCAGCCATCGCGGCAATTTCCTCGACCTCGACCTCGAGGTGTGGGACCGCATCATCGCGGTCAACCTGACCGGCATTTTTCATCTCGGCCAGGCCGCCGCGCGCCAGATGGTGCGTCAGGCGAACGGTGGCCTCGGCGGCGGCAGCATCATCAACGTGACCTCGCAGCTCGCCGAGGTCGCGCGGCCCGAGCGCGCCGCCTATGTCGCCTCGAAGGGCGGCGGCCGGTCCCTCACCCATGCGATGGCGGTCGATCTGGCGGCGCACGCCATCCGGGTCAACGCGATCGCCCCCGGCCCGACGCTGACCGGGCTCACCCGCGCCAGCTACACCGACCCCGAGGCGAGGCGCGCCACCGAGGCGCTGATCCCCTTGGAGCGTCTCGGCCAGCCCGACGACCTGGTTGGCGCGGTACTGTTCCTCGCCAGCGACGAGTCGCGCTGGGTGACCGGCAGTACGGTCACCGTCGACGGCGGCTATCTGGCGATTTGAGGCGCCGACCAAAATGCGAGTCCGGTCACGAAATCACGTCACCGCCGCGAAGGCGGGGGTCCAGGACAAGCGACGGGATCTTGCATCCCTCGATTCGCGCTTGCGCGGGAATGACGATGGGCAAGGAGCAATAATGGCCGATGATCCGCGCGTCACCGCGCGGCTGGCGGAGTTTCTTGTCGCCTCGCGCTGGGAGGATATCCCGGACACGGTGCGGCGCGAGGGCGTGCGCTCGCTGCTGAATTTTGTCGGCGGCGCGCTCGGCGGCTGCCGGGACGAGGCGGTGGACCTCGCGATCCGGGTGCTGGCGCCCTGTTTTGGCCCGGCGCAAGCCAGCATCATCGGCCGCGGCGAACGGCCCGACGCGCTCAACGCGGCGTTCTTGAACGCGGTCAGCGCCAACGTCCTCGAATATGACGACACCCACCTGGCGACGGTGATCCACCCGGCCGCGCCGGTCGCGCCGGGCTTGTTCGCGCTCGCCGAGCAGCGCCAAATCTCCGGCAGCGAGCTGGTGCACGCCTTGATCCTCGGGATCGAGGCCGAGTGCCGCATCGGCCTCGGCGTGATGCCGACGCATTACCGGCGCGGCTGGCACATCACCGCGACCTGCGGGATTTTCGGCGCCGCGGCGGCGGCGGGGAAGCTGCTCGGGCTCGACGCGAGGCACATGGCCTGGGCGCTCGGTCACGCGGCGACGCAATCGGCCGGGCTCGTCGAGAGCCTCGGCAGCATGTCGAAGAGCATCGGGGTCGGCAACGCCGCGAAAAACGGGCTCGCCGCGGCGCTCTTCGCCGAGGCCGGGTTCACCGCCGCCGAGCGGGCGATCGAGGGACGCTATGGGTTTGCCCCAGTGACCAGCGACTCGGTCGATCTCGGCAGGGTCACCGACCGGCTCGGCGAGACGTGGGAAATCCTCGCCAATTGCTACAAGCCCTACCCGTGCGGGGTCGTGCTGTTCCCGGTCATCGACGCCTGCCTCGAGCTGCGCGCGCGCCACGCGCCCTCCCCCGAGCGCATCGCCGGGATAACCGTGCGCGGCCACCCGCTGCTGCGCGAGCGCGCCGACCGCCCCGCCGTCGAGACCGGGCGCGAGGCCAAGGTCAGCCTCCAGCACAGCGTCGCGGTCGCGTTGCTGCAAGGCGCGGCGGGGCTCGCGCAATACGAGGACCGGTGCGTCGCCGACCCGGCGGTGCGGGCATTGCGCACCAAGGTCGCGGTCGAGGAGGATGAGAGCGTCCCGGTCGAGTCGGCGCTCGTCACAATCCGGCTCACCGACGGCACCAGCCTCACCGAGCATGTCCGCCACGGGCGCGGCACGCCGGGC
>DATCQF010000602.1:0-4392 GCA_036569735.1 Allostellaceae bacterium
GGCCTCATAAATTCCGACAGCTTTGCCGGCCTGCGCGCGCTCTTGATGCCGGCCGACCGGCGGCGCGGCCGTGCGCGGGGCCGCCGCGCCCTCTTCGGCATGGAGGATTCAGGCCACTGGGCGCTCGCCCGCCGCGCCAGGCCGACATCAAGCGAAACCCGGGATTCCGCCGAGGCGGTCGAGCATCTGGCGCGCACCCTCATGCGCCGTTACGGCATCGTGTTCTGGCGCGTGCTGGAGCGCGAGGCCGCCTGGCTGCCGCCGTGGCGCGACCTGATAGGCGTCTACCGCCGGCTCGAAGCGCGCGGCGAAATCCGCGGCGGGCGCTTTGTCGCGGGCTTTTCCGGCGAGCAGTTCGCGTTGCCCGAGGCGATCGGCGCGCTGCGCGAGATCAGGCGCAACCCGGGCTCGGGCGAATTTCTGTCGCTGTCGGGCGCCGACCCGCTCAACCTCGCCGGCATCCTGACCCCCGGCCCGAGGCTCGCCGCGCTGACCGGCAACCGGGTGCTCTACCGCGACGGAATCCCGGTCGCCCTCTACGCCGGCGGCGCGGTGCAGTTTCTCGAGGAGCTCGATACTGCCGCCCAGTGGCAGGCCAGGAAGGTCCTGCTGCGCGGCGCGGTGCCCGAGGCGCTGGTCGCGCTCGCCTGAGCGCTGGCGATCGGCGCCATCGTGGGGTCCACCGAATATTCAGGGCGGACGGGCTCGGACGAAGGCGTAGGATGGCTGCCTCATCTGTGCAGGGATCGGGGCCGGCGCGATGGCGGAGAAGCGCATAGAGCGGCGGCTGACGGCGATCCTCGCCGCCGATGTCGCCGGCTATTCGCGGCTGATCGGGGCGGACGAGGAGGGAACCTCGCCACACTGAAGGCGTTGCGCCGCGAGCTGATCGATCCCGGCATCGCCGAGCACAAAGGGCGCATCGTCAAGACGACCGGCGACGGGCTGCTCGTCGAGTTCGCCAGCGTCATTGATGCGCTGCGCTGTGCAACCGCATGGCAGGGTGGCATGGCCGAGCGCAACGCGGCGATCCCGACGGAGCGGCGCATCGAATTCCGCATCGGCATCAATGTCGGCGACATCGTCGTCGAAGACGGCGACATCTTCGGCGACGGCGTCAATGTTGCGGCCCGCCTCGAAGGCCTGGCCGAGCCGGGCGGGATCTGCGTCTCGGCGCGGGTCCAGGAGGATACCGCCGGCCGGCTCGACCTTGCGTTCGAGGATATCGGCGAACAGGAGTTGAAAAACATCGCCCGGAAGGTGCGGGTCTATCGCGTCGGACCGCGGCCGTCCCGGCCGCATGCGGGCGAGACGCCCGCGGTCCAGCCGGGCCTCGCGCTGCCCGACAAACCGTCGATTGCGGTCCTGCCGTTCCAGAACATCGGCGGCGACCCCGAGCAGGAATATTTCACCGACGGCATGGTCGAGGAGATCATCACCGCGCTCTCGCGCATCCGCTGGCTCTTTGTCATCGCCCGCAATTCGAGTTTTTCCTACAAGGGCCAGGCCGTCGACGTAAAGCAGGTGGGCCGCGAGCTGGGGGTGCGCTACGTGCTCGAAGGCTCGGTGCGCAAAGGCGGCAACCGGGTGCGCATCACCGGCCAGCTGATCGACGCCGAAACCGGCACACACCTGTGGGCCGACCGCTTCGACGGCTTGATCGAAGATGTGTTCGAGCTTCAGGACAAGATTGCTCTCAGCGTTGCCGGGGTCATCGAGCCGGCATTGCAGGCGGCCGAGATGCGCCGCTCCGCCGCGCGGCCGACGAGCGACCTCACCGCCTACGACCTCTATTTGCGAGCGCTCGCGGCCTTCTTCCCTGTCACGAAAGAGCGGATGTTTGCGGCTCTGGGATTGTTCGAGCAGGCGATCGCGATCGATCCGCAATACGGGCCGGCGCTATCGTGGGCGGCGGTCTGCCACTTTCACCTCGCCGGCCACCACTGGACCGAAGCGCCGGAGACAAATCGGCGCAAGGCCGGCGATCTTGCGCGAGAGGCGCTCCAGGTGGCGCAGAACGACCCGGGCGTCCTTGCCAACGCGGCTTTCGTGCTGGCTCGCTTCGGCGAGGATATCGGCGCGATGATCGGGCTGGTCGACCGCGCGCTCGCGCTCAACCCGAGCTTTGCCGTCGGCTGGCTTCGCAGCGGCGTTATCAGGCTGTGGGCGGGTGAGCCTGATCTCGCGATCGAGCATCTCGAGACCGCGATGCGGCTGAGCCCGCGCGAGAGCATCGGTCAGCCCCTATCCGCTATGGGCATGGCCTATTTCCTCAAGCGTCAATTCGACGTGGCGGCGGTGAAGCTGCAGCTGTCCATTCAAGACCAGCCGGGCTTGCCCCCTGCATACCGCTGGCTCGCCGCCTGCTATGCCCACATGGGACGGCTGGACGAAGCGCGCGCGATCGTCGCACGGATGCGCGCCATCACCTCTGAGGTTATGCCGTTCGATCTGCCTTTCCCTATTCGCAAACCTGAGGACCGCGAGCTGCTGCTGTCGGGCCTGCGCCTCGCGATGGGCGAGACGAACTGACCTTGTTCCGCGACGGTAGGCGGCGTTGCTGAGCGCGCGCGGAGCTAGACGGCCGCCCTCGGCGACGCTCCCGCCACGCCACCCGGCATGCTTCCCTTCCCGCCCCTCTCGACAACCGTTAAGATCGCCTCGGCAGAGAACGCCATCAGACACAAGGAGAAGCTTTCATGGCCACTTCGTTGTATTCCGCTAGCGTACCGGTGTATCTGCAGCTGCTCGGCGGCTTGAAGACCGTGCTGCAGAAGGCCGAGGAGCACGCGACCGCGCAGAAATGGGACACTGCGGTCGTGCTGAACCAGCGGTTCTATCCCGACATGTTCACGCTGGAGCGCCAGGTGCGCCAGGTCTGCAATCATGCCCTCGGCGCCGGCCGCGTCGCCGGAGTCACTCTGCCGAGCCTGCCGGACCAGGACAACAGCTTCGCCGAGATGCAGTCGCGCATCGACAAGACCGTCGCCTTCCTGAAGGGGCTGCGGGCCAACCAGATCGACGGCAAGGACGATTCGGACGTCACCGTCCCGATGGGCGGCCAGCAGCGCACGATGAAGGCGCAGAACTACCTGCTGCACTTTGCCATGCTGCAGGTCGGTTTCCACTCGACGACCGCGTACGACATCCTGCGCGGCGTCGGCGTCAATATCGGCAAGCGCGACTACCTGGGACCGATGCCGTCGTAAGCCAGATCCCGGCGCACGCGGTGCCACCTCCCCTGCCGCGACGGCGGGGGAGGAGGCGCGTCATCGCTCGGCGGTAAGCCGCGCGACGGTCGCGAGCAGCACCCGCTCGCCGAGCGGCTTTTGCAGATACTCGGCGACCCCGGCCTCTCGGGCCCGCTCTTCGAGGGCCGGATCGCTGCGCCCGGTGATCAGGATCACCGGGATATCGAGGCCTTTTCCCGCCGGCGAATTCAGGAAATCGACCCCGGTCAGCACCGGCAGATGCTGATCGATGATCAGGCAGCCGCGTTGCGGTTTCCGATAGCGGCTGGCGAACTCGCCGGTCGAGCCATAATCCTCGACCTCGATCCCGTGCACCTCGAGCAGCACCTTGATCGAATCCCGGACGGCATCGTCGTCATCGACGACGAAAACCTTGGTGGGTGGCGGCGCGCGGCGGGTCATTTGCGAACCATGGGCTGGATCGGCGGGGTCCGCGATGATCTGGGTCAAACCGCGCGCCGATCGCTGCATCGCCGGGAACGAAGAACGCCAACGCACGAGCGAACGATCACCAACCCGCCTCCCATTCCGGCGGGCCCAGCCGCGCCGCTAATGCTTTGCCACAGCACACAAAGACGACAAATAAGGGAAACTACCTATAGCAGCCGGGACCGGTTGTTGCGGCGGAGCGCAATTGCCGACCCGGAGGCCAGGCCGGCCGCGAAATCGCCGGGCTCGGTCGGACCTGACAAAGCCCGCAAAATCATTTACGACATCGCCCGCGATGGCGCGAGCGCCACCAAGCCAGCATTTGCATAGTGACCATGAGCGTCGTCGTCCGTTTTGCCCCCTCGCCGACCGGCTTTCTCCATATCGGCGGCGCCCGCACGGCCCTGTTCAACTGGCTGTTCGCGCGCCATCACCAGCTGCACGGCGACGGCGGCACGTTCCGGCTGCGCATCGAGGACACCGACCGGCTGCGCTCGACCGGGGAGGCGGTCGCCGCGATCATCGACGGATTGTCCTGGCTCGGCCTCCAATGGGATGGCGAGATCGTGCACCAGGCCGCGCGCGCCGCGCGCCACGCCGAATGCGCCCGCCAGCTGCTCGCCGCCGGCCGCGCCTATCACTGCTATTGTTCGCCGGCAGAGCTCGAGGCGATGCGCGAGCGGGCGCGCGCCGAAAAACGCTCGGTGCGCTA
>DATCQF010000603.1:0-2005 GCA_036569735.1 Allostellaceae bacterium
GTCACGAGCCAGTGGGCAGGGGAACGAGTCCGCGAGCGCACGATTCAGCACGATCTCCGGCTCCTACTCGCGATTCTCAATTGGGCCACGCTCGCAGTCTCGACGATGCCGGCGGGGAGGACATCGCCGCAATCATCGCCGACCCGGCGTGTTTCGACGGCGCCGCGGTTTGCGCGACGCTTATCCTGGCGCCGCCGGAGGGCGACCCACAGGGGTTTGTCGAGGCTGCCCGCGCCGTACAACAGCAATCCCCGGCACCAGGGCTGCGCGCCGGGGTCACCACGGTCGGCGGGCTCCTCGTCGCGCGCTGGCTTGGCCCGGACCCGCTGGCGCTGCGCCACGCCTACGGCGATCTGGCTTGCCATTTGCGCGCGGCCGCGATGGGATTGCCGGCGCGGCTGCCGCGGCTGTGGCATGTCTGAGGCCAGGAGGATGCGATGAACCTGACACCGCGCGAGAAGGATAAGCTGCTCATCGCGGTCGCGGCGATGGTCGCGGCGCGGCGTCTGGAACGCGGCGTCCGCCTCAATTATCCCGAGGCCGTCGCGCTGATCACCGATTACGTGCTGGAAGGCGCGCGCGACGGGAAAACCGTCGCCGAACTGATGCGCGACGGCGCCACCGTCTTGACCCGCGCGCAGGTCATGGAGGGGGTGCCTGAGATGATCCACGACATCCAGGTCGAGGCAACCTTCCCCGACGGCACCAAACTGGTAACCGTGCACGAGCCGATCCGGTGAGTCAGCGGGTCGGCACCGGCGTGGCGCCGCGGTAGTCGTAGAAGCCGCGATCGGCCTTGCGGCCGAGCCAGCCGGCCTCGACGTATTTAACGAGGAGCGGGCACGGCCGGTACTTGCTGTCGGCGAGCCCCTCGTAGAGCACCTGCATGACCGAGAGGCAGGTGTCGAGCCCGATGAAATCGGCGAGTTCCAAGGGCCCCATCGGATGGTTGGCGCCGAGCTTCATCGCGGTGTCGATCGAGGCGACCGAGCCCACCCCCTCGTAGAGCGTGTAGACCGCCTCGTTGATCATCGGCAACAGAATGCGGTTGACGATAAAGGCCGGGTAGTCCTCGGCCGCGACCGGCGTCTTGCCGAGCTTCACCGCGAGATCGCGCGCCGCGACAAAGGTTGCCTCGTCGGTGGCGATGCCGCGGATCAATTCGACGAGGCTCATCACCGGCACCGGGTTCATGAAGTGCATGCCGATGAACTGGCCCGGACGGTCGGTCGCCGAGGCAAGGCGGGTGATCGAGATCGACGAGGTGTTGCTGGCGATCAGCGCCGCGGGGCTGAGCATCGGCACGAGCTTCTTGAAGATCTCGCGCTTCACCTCCTCTTTCTCGGTCGCCGCCTCGATCACCATGTCGCAATCGCCGAACGCCGCGTAATCGGGCGCCTCGCTGATGCGAGAGAGCGCCGCCGCCTTGTCCTCCTCGCGGATGCGTCCCCGCGCCACCTGGCGCGACAGGCTGCCCTCGATCAGCTCGCGCGCCTTCTCGAGCGCCTCGACGCTGACATCGGTCAAGACCACCGCGAGCCCAGCCAGCGCGCAGACATGGGCGATGCCGCGGCCCATCTGCCCGGCGCCGATGATGCCGATGCGGTGGATATCGGCAGGTGTTACGTCGGCGTCGCTCACTTCGGGAGCTTCCCGAGCTCCTCGTCGAGCTCCGGCACGATCTTGAACAGATCGCCGACGATGCCGTAATCGGCGATCTGGAAGATCGGCGCCTCGTCGTCCTTGTTGATCGCCACGATGACCTTCGAATCCTTCATCCCTGCAAGGTGCTGGATCGCACCCGAGATGCCGACCGCGATGTAGAGCTCGGGGGCGACGATCTTGCCGGTCTGCCCGACCTGGTAGTCGTTGGGGACAAACCCGGCGTCGACCGCGGCGCGCGACGCGCCGACCGCCGCGCCGAGCCGGTCGGCGATTTTTTCCAAGAGATGGAAATTATCGCCCGACTGCATGCCGCGGCCGCCCGAGATGATGACCCGGGCGC
>DATCQF010000604.1:0-3762 GCA_036569735.1 Allostellaceae bacterium
CCGCGCCGACCGTCCCGCCGACAATCGCGCCCGCGGTGTTCGCCGCGCCGCCGACGATGGCGCCGGCCGCGTTCGCCGCGCCCCCGACAACCCCGCCCGGCGTCGCTCCCGGCCGGCAATAGGCGCCGTCGTAATAGTAGCCCGCCGGGCAGCCCTGCGCCAACGCCATGCCGGATGCGCCGGTCACCAAGGCGGCGGCGAGCGCCATCGTTCTAAGCGTGCTGATCATGAAATAAATCCTCTTGGGGATGGCACGTCAAACTAGCGGGCAATCGATGCCTGCTCCAGAGCAAAACAGCGGAACAAGAGCGACGTTCCATGCGCGCGCCCGCATCGGGCTTGCTCCTCGGCCGGGCTCGGCCGAAAATCCGGCTGTGCGGGAATAACGCTCGCCGCAGGGGGGAGGCAATGACCTACGACTACATCATCGTCGGCGGCGGCTCGGCAGGCTCCGTCATGGCGCATCGGCTGTCGGCGAAGAGCACCAACCAGGTGCTGGTGTGCGAGGCTGGGCAGGACACGCCCGACGGCAAGGTGCCGCCCGAGATCCTCGATTCATACCCCGGCACCGCCTATTTCGACCCGCGCTTCCACTGGACCGAATTGAAGGTCCATACCGAGATCGTCTCGCACAACCGGCCGGAAGAACGCCCGGTGCTGCGCAAGTACGAGCAGGCGCGCGTCCTCGGCGGCGGCTCGTCGATCAACGGCCAGCTCGCCAACCGCGGCGCGCCCTCCGATTACGACGAGTGGGAAAGGAAGGGCGCCCAGGGCTGGAACTGGAATGCGGTGCTGCCGTATTTCAAGAAGGTCGAGCGCGACATGGATTTCGACGGGCCCTGGCACGGCAAGGAGGGCCGCATCCCGGTCCGCCGCATCCTCCCCGACAACTGGTGCGGCCACGCCAAGGCGGCCGCCGAGGCCTTCAAGGCGGCCGGATACGACTACATCGAGGACCAGAACGGCGAGTACAAGGACGGCTATTTCCCGATCACGATCTCCAACCTCTATGACCGCCGGGTGTCGGCGGCGATCGGCTATCTCGACAACGGCACCAGGCGGCGCCCCAACCTGACGATCTCGGCCGAGACCCAGGTCAGCGAATTGTTGTTCGAGGGCACCCGCTGCGTCGGCGTCAAGGCGCTGGTAAAGGGCCGCGAGACCGAATTCCGTGCGAACGAGGTCATCGTCTCGTCGGGCGCGATCCACTCGCCGGCGCATCTCCTGCGCGCCGGCATCGGCCCCGCCGGGGCGTTGCGCGATGTCGGTATCGAGGTCCGCATGAACGTGCCCGGTGTCGGGCAGCGCCTGATGGACCACCCGTCGGTGTCGGTGTCGTCGTTCATGAAGCCCGAGGCCCGCCTCAACGGCCAGACCCGCCGGCACATCTTGCTGGCGCTGCGCTATTCGTCCGAGACCCCGGGGGTGGCACCCGGCGACATGTTTGTCGCGGTGGTCAGCAAGTCGGCGTGGCACGCGGTCGGCGAGCAGATCGCCTCGCAGCTGGTCTGCGTCTACAAGACATTGTCCGAGACCGGGCAGGTCCGGCTTGCCTCCAGCGACTGGCGGGCCGAGCCGATCGTCGAGTTCAACCTCCTGTCCGACCGGCGCGACCTCGACCGGCTGATGGACGGGTTTCGCCGACTCGGCGCGATGCACATGAGCGCCGCCTTGAAGGAGGCGGTCAGCGACCCGTTCCCGGCGAGCTACAGCGACCGGGTGCGCCAGATCGGCGTCGTCAACGACCGGAACCGCCGGCTCACCGCATTCGTCGCCAGGCTGCTCGACGGCCCCAATTGGCTGCGGCGCTGGATCCTCGACCGCTACATTGTCGAGGGTTATCGCTTCGACCAGCTGATGACCGATGACGAGGCGCTCGAAGCCTTTATCCGCGGCGCCTCGATCGGGGTCTGGCATGCCTCCTGCACCTGCCGCATGGGCGCCGACGACGACCCGATGGCGGTCACCGACAACCAGGGTCGGGTGCGCGGCGTCGCGGGCCTGCGCGTCGTCGACGCCTCCCTCTTCCCCGCCGTCCCCTGCGCCAACACCAATTTCCCCACCCTGATGACCGCCGAGAAGATCTCGGACACGATGCTGGCGGGGACTTAGCGAGGCGGGATGATGTGTCGCCCTTAGCAGGATCGGGAAGGCAGGTTACTCAGTCCTTTCTTTCGTATATGCCGCTATGCCGTGGCAGATTGGATTCAATCTTCAATTGGCGCGCATTCAGCACGGTGAGCATACCTGACCCCGCCGGCCTGCCGAGTATACATTATATAAAGGTATACTTCATAACATTATCGGCCGTTGTCATCCTCGTAAATGAATTTTCCATTTATTACCGGGCAGCCAGCCTTGGCGAATGAAGGAAAAAATATCAAAAGAGTGAGAGACAGGAAGAGAGTGTGCCTCAGTTGAATGCGGTTTGCCATGCATCGCCCTTCATCACTTGTCGGTCACTTACGTCACCCCATCGAGGCTCGGCCGGTTCAACCGCCGTGCGTCCTTCGAGACGGTCGCTTCGCGCCCTCCTCAGGATGACGATATTTGGTACTGCCATCAATAACGCCCGTCATCCTGAGGAGCGCCCGGAGGGCGCGTCTCGAAGGACGCAAAATGCCGATGCAGCCGGGATCGTCTTTCCATACGGCGATGCTTTTGTGCATATGGCCACTCGGGTAAGCTGCCTCGGCTGAAACGGCCGGCACGGGAGGCTTTGATGCGTTTCGGGATTTTCGACCACCTCGACGACAGCGGCGTGCCGCTGGGGCGGCATTTCGAGGACCGCCTCAAGCTGATCGAGGCTTATGACAAGGCCGGGTTCTACGGCTATCACCTGGCCGAGCACCACAACACGCCATTGGGCTATGCGCCGTCGCCGAGTGTGTTTCTGTCGGCGGTGGCGCAGCGCACCCGGCAGCTCAAATTCGGGCCGATGGTCTACCTCCTGCCGCTCTACCATCCGCTGCGCCTCATCGACGAAGTGTGCATGCTCGACCAGATGAGCGGCGGGCGTTTTCTCTATGGGGTCGGGCGCGGCATCTCGCCGATCGAGGTCGGCTTCTACGGCATCGATTTCGCGACCGGGGCCGAGCAGTTCCGCGAGGCCTACGAGGTCATCCGCATCGGCCTCACCGAGGACGAACTGACCTACCACGGCAAGTTCTACGATTTCGACCATGTCCCCATCGTCATGAAGCCACAGCAAAAGCCGTTTCCCGAATTGTGGTACGGCACCAGCCGGCCGGACAGCATCCCGTGGGCCGCCAAGGAGGGCGCCCATATCGTCACGTTGCGCGACACCGCGGCGGCGAAGGCGATCATCGACCTCTACAAATCGGAATGGCAGAAACTCGGCCGGCGCGCCGCCGACCTGCCGATGATGGGGATCAACCGCCACCTCGTCGTCGCCGACACCGAGGCCGCGGCCCGCGACATCGCCCGGCGCGCCTATCCGTCGTGGCGCAAGAACATGGAGCGCCTCTGGGCCAAGTACGACGTGCCGTTCCCGCTCGGCGCCTCATTGCCCCAGGAATGGGACCCCCTGGAGGCGCACGGCCACGCGATCGCCGGCACCCCCGCCCAGGTGCGCGACTTCATCGCCAAGGCGGTCGAGGCCTCGAGCGCGACCTATTTCGTCTGCGATTTCGCCTTCGGCTCGATGAGCCACACCGAGGCGATGCGCTCGGTCGAGTTGTTCGCGAAGGAGGTCATGCCAGCGTTTGCGTGAATTTTCGTAGGGTGGGTAGAGCGGAGCGA
>DATCQF010000605.1:0-2869 GCA_036569735.1 Allostellaceae bacterium
ACCTGGATCAGCCCGAGCGCCTCTTCGGCGGTGGCGGCATCGGTCGCCGCGACGGCGGCGACGGCGTGCCCCTCGTAGAGCACCTTCTCGCGCGCCATGACGTTGCGCGTGACATGCCAGAAATTGACCGCGACCCGCTCGGGGCCGATGTACTCGAATTTATGATCGGGAAAATCGGCGGCGGTGATCACCGCCTTGACCCCGGGCAGCGCCGCCGCCTTCGAGGTGTCGATCGAGCGGATGCGGGCATGGGCGTGGGGGCTGCGCAGGATCCGGCCGACCAGCATCCCGGCCATCGCGAGATCGGCGCCGTACATCGCCCGGCCGGTCACCTTGGGCACCCCGTCCGGACGGATCGGCCGAGTTCCAACCCATTTGAAGCCCGTCACGACATCGTTCACGGCTGTTCTCCTCGTCGATAAGGATCGCTGACTGTTGGCGTTAGAGTCGCGCGGCGCGCGGGCAAACACAAGACCCTATGCGCGATTGACCCGGCAATCCACCCGACGATCCAGCTGTCCGGCGACCCGGTGGACCGGGGTATGCAAATTTGCATACGGTGCCAGCGAGAGGCGAATGATCAGCGTTCACTCCGGCGGCAGAAATGTGGCATGATGGCGTCGCCAGCCAGGGACAGACATCAGGACACGGGACTTGGACAGGGATCGGAGTTTTCGGCCACGCCGCCGCCGCAGTTTTGACGAACCGGAATTCGAGCCGCCGCCGGCGTTCGGTGCGGCGTCGCGGGCCCGAACACCGCGATTTGACGAGCAGCCCTCCGGGCCGCCGGTTCGCGCCATCGTCAAATGGTTCAAATCGGACAAGGGGTTTGGCTTTGTCGAATTGTCGGACGGGACGGGTGACGCGTTCCTCCACGCGACCGCGCTCGGACGCATCGGCGTCAGCGAGGTCCAGCCGGGCGAGACGCTCGAAGTCAGGGTGTCTCCCGGGCAGCGCGGACCCCAGGTCACCGAGGTGATCAGCGTCGACAGCAGCACCGCCGCGCCGCGGCCGCCGAGACCGGGGTTCCGGCCGGGAGGTTCCGACCGGCCGCAGCTCGAAGCGACGATGCAGGAGGCCGGCACGGTCAAGTGGTACAATTCCACCAAGGGCTTCGGCTTTATCGTGCGCGACGGCGGCGGCAAGGACGTCTTTGTCCACGCTTCGGCCTTGCAGCGCGCCGGCATCATGGCGCTCGACGAAGGCCAGCGCGTCGTCGTCGACATCGCCGAAGGCCACAAAGGCCCCGAAGCCACCGCCGTCCGCCTCGCCTAGCCTCCGCAAACTCCGATGACCCCCTCGCCCCGCGTGCGGGGAGAGGGCTGGGGTGAGGGGCTCGTCGGCGCGAGAACGCCTGCGCCGGGCGACTCAGTCGAGCACTCCGGCCTTGCGGTAACCCTCCCGCAAATGCTCACGGTCTTCGGCCCTGTCCTCCATTGGGGTTGGCCAAGCGGGCCCATAAGGGTTCGAAAATCCTCACCGAACCGCGCAAGCGCTTCCGCCATCACGGACTGTGCCTCGCCCACCTGGGCGATTTGGCCCAAACCGGCGATCAATGTGCGGTAGGCCGATTGGAAATTCGGAAAGGATCGGCACAGCTGGCGCGCAGTCGCTATCGCAGCCGGATAGTCACTCATCCAGTAATATGCCCTACCGAGGCAGTGGAGAAAAAACGGCATAGACGGGTCGAAGGGGCTGAGGCGCATCCCCGTCATCAGCGGCGTAATCGCCTCGTCCGGTCGGCCGCTGAACGCGCGTAAAAAACCTGAGACAAAAAGGCCTGAGCCGAATTGGGGTCGAGGCTGACCGCGAGATCGGCTTCCGCCATTGCTTCTTCATGGTGGCCGGTGTGCAGGAGCGTCCGAGATAGGCTGGAGTGCCCGAGCGCGTCCGTCGGGTCCAGGGATATGGTGCGCCTCGCGAATTCGGCGGCGCGCGGATACCGGGTGTGCCGCTCGGCCGCCGGCCCAAAATCGCCCGCGCTGTCCAGGCGGCGGACATTGCCGCATAAGCAGCAGCAAAGTCGGGGTCAAGTTCAATGGCCCGTTCGAAAAAGGTGATCGCGCGCGTATTTTCCTCCGGCTCGATCTTTGAGTAATGCCACAAGCCGCGGTGGTAGGATTCCCAGGCGTCGAGGCTTTCGGGCGGCTTGCGAGCGGCGCGCTCGCGCTCGCTGCGGTCCATGGTCGGCAGGATCGCGGCTGAGACGCTCGCGGTGATCTCGTCCTGCACGGCGAAAATATCGGTGAGGTCGCGGTCGTAGCGCTCGGCCCACAGATGCCCGCCGCTCGCCGCCTCGATCAGCTGCGCGGTCACCCGCACCCGGTTGGCGGCCTTGCGCACGCTGCCTTCGAGCACATAGCGCACCCCGAGGTCGCGCCCGACCATCTTCACGTCGATCGCGCGGCCCTTGTAGGTGAAGGTCGAGTTGCGCGCGATGACGAAAAGGCCGCGCGATTTCGACAACAGCGTGATGACGTCTTCGGCGATGCCGTCGGCGAAATATTCCTGCTCCGGGTCGCCGCTCATGTTCTGAAATGGGAGAACAGCGATCGACGGCTTTTCCGGCAACGCCAGCGCGGCGGGTTCGGGCACGGGCTTCTCCTCGGCCAGCACGCGAAACACATGCACCGGTTGCGCGATGTTCTTCAATGCCTGATCGCCGAGGTCGGCGACCCGGAAATCGAGTTTGCCCCGCGTCTGGGTCAAGACCGTGCGCGAGATGCAGATGCCGCCCGGCTCGGCCAGCGCCTCCAGCCGGGCGGCGATGTTGACCCCGTCGCCGAAAATGTCGTCGCCGTCGATGATGATGTCGCCGAGATTGACCCCGATGCGGAATTCTATCCGGGTCTGCGCCGGCTGGGTGCGC
>DATCQF010000606.1:0-3330 GCA_036569735.1 Allostellaceae bacterium
GGGTTGGGGTGGGGGCTTCGCGGGTGGGATGGCCGCGGTCCAACGCGGAAGACGTGGATCGGCTGGGCGATGTTCTTGAGCGCCTGCTCGCCCAAATCCTCGACCGGGAAATCGAGTTTTCCCCGCGTCTGGGTCAGCACCGCGTGCGAGATGCAGATGCCGCCGGGTTCGGCCATCGCTTCGAGCCGCGCGGCGATGTTGACCCCGTCGCCGAAGATATCGTCAGCGTCGATGATCACGTCGCCGAGATTGACCCCGATGCGCCATTCGATGCGGGTCTCGGCCGGTTGGGTGCGTTCGGCCATCGCCGCCTGCCATTGGGTGGCGCAGCGCATCGCGTCGACCACGCTGGCGAATTCGATGAGCAGGCCGTCGCCGGTCGTTTTGACGATGCGCCCGTGATGTTCGGAAACCGCCGGATCGATCAGTTCGGCACGCAATGCCTTGAGCCGCGCGAGCGTCCCCTCCTCGTCCGCGCCCATCAGCCGCGAGTAGCCGGTGACGTCGGCGGCGAGGATTGCGGCGAGCTTGCGCTGGGCGGGCATGGAATCGGCCATGAGGCTCCGTGTCGTGCGGGAGTATAGCCGGGCGCGCCGGTTTGGTAACCGATGGCGGGAAAATCGTGCAAAATGCGCTTGTCGCGCCAGGGGGCCTTGGTGGGACGGCCAGCAGTGGGGAGAGAGCGCATGATCATCGACACGCACGCTCATGTCGTGCCGGGCACGTTGCTCGACGCGCTGCGCAGCGAAAGGCGGCTCTTCCCGTCGGTCAGGCTCGACACCGGGGGCGCGACGCCGCGCATGGCATTTGCCGGCGGGGCGCCGGGCAGGCCGATCCAGCAGCGCCTCTCCGACCTCGCGCAGCGCCGCGACTGGCTCAAGCACGCGCGGGTCGACCATCAGCTGGTCGGCGGCTGGACCGATGTCTACGGCTATGAATTGCCGGGCGAGGAGGGGGCCGACTGGGCGCGGTTCTACAACGAGCACATGCAAAAGGATGCCGCCAGTCTGACCACGCTGACCGCGCTCGCGACGGTGCCGCTGCAGGATGGCGCGCTGGCCGCCCGGGTGCTCGACGAGGCGCTCGATCTGGGGTTCAAGGGGGCGATGATCGCGACCCAGCCGAAGGGCACCGGCGGCAATCTCGACGACCCCGGTCTCGACCCGTTCTGGGAGGTCGCCTCGGCGCGCGGGGCGACGATCTTTCTGCACCCGCATTACATCTGCGGCGACGAGCGCCTCGCCGGCTACGATCTGATCAACGCGGTCGGGCGCCTCGCGGATTCGACGACGGCGGTGGCGCGGCTCCTCTTTTCGGGGCACCTGACACGGTTTCCCGGGATGAATTTGGTGCTGTCGCATGGCGGCGGCGCCTTGCCCTATGCGCTCGGGCGCTTGAAGCGCAACCGAGTGATCCACCCGGAATACGCCGACCCGGCGGAGGGCTTTCGCCGGCTCTATTTCGACACCGTGTTGTTCGAGCCGCTCGCCTTGCGCTTTCTGTGCGACGTCGTCGGCGCCGACAAGGTGGTGCTCGGCTCCGACTATCCGTTCGGCATCGGCGACCCCGACCCCTGCGGCATTGTCGATGCGACGCCGCTCACCGCGGCCGAGCGCGAAGCGATCCTCGGCGGCAACGCGGCCCGCATCTTCCACGTGGAGTGCGGCTGCGGGTAACGGTGCGATCTACCGATCCGACCGGATCACTTGTCCAGCCAGACATCCTCCATCCGCCAGCCGTTGTAGGCGCTGTTCGACATCTGGGTGATGTTCTTGACGTAGGGGTACCAGCACGTCGTCGAGCGCCCGTGGAAGATGATCGGGCGCACCACGTCGGCCGCCATCTTGCGCTCGATCTCCCAGACGATCTGCTTGCGCTTCTCGGGGTCGGACTCGATCGACTGCTTGTCGACCAGCGCCTCCATGTCGTGATCGCAATAGCCGGTGTAGTTGCGCGGCGACTTGCAGATATAGCTCTCGTAGAAAATCTGGTCGGGATCGTCGACCGCACTGCCCGAGAAGCTCATCGCCAGCGTATAGTCCTTGCGCATCAGCTTGGGGATCCAGTTGGCGGTCTCGATGGTTTCGAGCTCGGCCTCGACAAACACTGATTTCAGCTGGTCCATGAGGATCGCGGCCGGATCGCGGTAGGCCGGAATGTTGCGTGACGAGAGCTTGACCCGGAGGGGGTTGTCCGGCCCGTAGCCATGCCGCTTCATGATCTCGCGAGCCTCCTCGCGGCTCTTCGCCACGTCGAGCCCATACCCGGGAAACGGCCGCAACTGCTCGATGGGGATGCCCCAGATCCCGTCCGGCGGCGGCAGCATCACCGCGCTGATGTCGTCATGGCCTTCGCTCAGAATGTCGATGAAGGCCTGGCGATCGAGCGCCATCGCGAGGGCGCGGCGAATTTCCAGGTCGTCGAACGGCGGCTTCCGCACCATCGCCAGCGTTGCCGAGACGTTGAGCGGCTCGGTATCGCAGATCGCCTGCGGGGCCTGGCTCTTGATGTCCTTCAGCAGCGGAAACGTCACTTCCCACGGAAAGGTCATGTCGAACTTGCCGGCGACAAAGCTCAGTACCGCCGTCGAGCGGTTCGGGATGATGGTGTATTCGATGCCGTCGAGGTGAGGTAGCCCGGGCTTCCAGTAATCCGGGTTGCGGGTGAGCTTGATCGACTGGTTCGGCTTGTAATCGACGAATTTAAACGGGCCGGTGCCGATCGGGTGCGTCCGCATATCGCGCGGCGAGACGTGGCAGGGATAGACCGGCGAGTCGCCCGAGGCGAGGAGGGCGATGAATGCCGGCTGGGGCCGCTTCATGTGAAAGACCGCCTCGTCGTCGCCATTGGCGCTGACCTTGTCGAGGTTGAGGTACCAGGTTTCGCGCGGGTTGAGCCGCAGCTTCTCCTTGCCCTGCCCGAGCAAGAGATCCCAGGTGCACTTGACGTCGACGGCGGTGAACGGCTTCCCGTCATGCCATTTGACGCCGTGCCGCAGCTTGAAGATCAGGTCCTTGCCGTCCTCGCTCCAGGCCCAGCTCTCGGCCAGTTCGGGGCGGATCGTCGCGAGGCTGTTCTGCTTGATGTGCTGGTCGTAGATGACGAGATTGTTGAACACCGCGCTCATCGGCATGATCGCCGACCACGTCGCCTCCTCGTGGATCGACATGCTGGCCGGGCTGTCGCGGTGGTAGAGCCGCAGGATGCCGCCTTGCTTCTGGGCCAGCGCGGGTAGCGCGGCGCCGGCGGCAACGGCGAGCGCCGCCGTTGCCGCCAATATTCGTCCGGTCCGGTTCATCATCGCTCTCGTCAGCGCTCGAGCCACCAATC
>DATCQF010000607.1:0-6947 GCA_036569735.1 Allostellaceae bacterium
GGGAACCGCAGACAACATGCCGCGCGCCGCGGAACCCGATCCGGCGGCGGTCTCGATGACGACCTTGGTCACCTCTTCGAGGAACAGCGGCACGCCGTCGGTGCGCTCGACGATTTCCTCGATCAGATCGGCCGGCAACCCCGCATTGCCGACCAGTTGGGCGACGAGGAGGGCGCCGTCGCGCCGGCCGAGCCGGTTGAGCGCCAGCATCGTGACATGCGGCAGCCCGGTCCACGGCGGGTCGAACTCGGGGCGGAAGGTGGCGACCAGCAGCACCGGCCAGCGCTCGATCCGCCCGATCAGGCGATCGAGCAACTCGCGCGACGTCGGGTCCATCCAATGCAAATCTTCCCACAGCATCAGCACCGGTGTTCGCCGGCTGAGCCGTTCGAGCCCGCCGATCAGCGCCTCGTAGGTCTGTTCCTTGCGGCGCTGCGGCGTCAGCTCGAGTTCGCTGCGGGTTTCTGTCGCCGGCAATGACAAGAGCTCGGCGACAAGGGAAAGAGCATCCGGCGGGCTGTCGGCGAGCAGCGCGGCGAGCTTCTGATGTTTTGTCGCCGCCGCATCGTCGCGGTTGAACCCGGCGGCGCGTTCGAGCTGGCCGATCACCGGATGGAGCGCGCTGTCCTGGTAGTGCGGCGAGCAGAAATAGCGCAGCCGCGTGTGCGGCTCTGCGGCGATGCGCTCCTCGACCGCCTCGGCCAGCCGCGACTTGCCGATCCCCGGCTCCGCGGAAACCAGGACGACGCGCCCCTCGCCCGCCTTGGCCTGAGCCCAGCGCCGCAGCAGGAGGTCGATCTCCTCGTCGCGGCCAATGAGCGGGGTCGCGCCCGAACGCAAGGCCTCGAAACGGCTGGCGACGCCGCTCTCGCCGACAACGCGCCACGCCAGCTGCCCGGCGGCGAACCCCTTCAACGCCTGCGGGCCCATATCGCGGATCTCGAAAAGGTCGCCGACCTGCCGGCGCGTGCCCGCGGCGATGACGACCGCATCCGGCTCGGCCAGATCTTGCAGCCGAGCAGCCAGATTGGGCGTCTCGCCGACCACCGCCTGCTCCTGCGCAGCCCCCGCGCCGATCAGGTCGCCGACGACGACGAGCCCG
Source organism: Allostellaceae bacterium (assembly GCA_036569735.1). Lineage (GTDB taxonomy): Bacteria > Pseudomonadota > Alphaproteobacteria > ATCC43930 > CGMCC-115725 > DATARH01. Next base: position 1,103 of record DATCQF010000607.1, read on the forward strand.
GTCGCGATGCCGATGCGCACCGCCAACGGCTCGGCGAGATCGAGCCGGGCGACCCGCTCGACGATCGCGATTCCGGCCCGCACGGCGCGCTCGCAATCTTCCTCGTGCGCCTGGGGATAGCCGAAATAGGCGAGGATGCCGTCGCCCATGTATTTGGCGACAAACCCGCCGAACCCGGTCAATACCGCGGCGACCGCCTGATGGTAGGCGTTGATGATGGCGCGCAGATCCTCGGGGTCGAGTCGTGCCGCGAGCTCGGTCGAGCCGGCCAGGTCGCAGAACAGCACAGTCAGCTGGCGCCGTTCTGCTTCGGCTGCGACGGGCGGCGGGGGCGCCGCCGGAAGGGGAGACCGCTCTTGTCCGAGCGCGGCAATCGCGTCGAGCATGCGGCGGCGATGGCCGACCAGCGCGACGCCGAGATCCCTGAGGTCCTCGCCGGTCAAGCTCGGCAATACGCTGGCGTCGATCGCGTTGTCGCGGAACGACGCAGCGTATTGTTCAAGGCCGAGATTGCGCAGCCAATCACCGACATCCATCGCGCCATTGTCGGCGGTTTTGCGGCGGTTGGCTACTCCGCGGCGAGCGCGGCCGCGCAGCCGAGAAACGCCGGCAACTGGTGGGTCACGACATAGCAGGGGATCGCCGCGAGATAGGCGCCGAACCGCCCCTTGGCCTCGAACCGCTCGCGGAACAGGCTGTGGGCAAAGCGCGCGCCGAGGCGCGGCACGATGCCGCCGGCGATGTAAACCCCGCCCTGCGCGCCCAAGGTCAGCGCGAGATTGCCCGCGACCGTGCCGAGCATGGCGCAGAACATCGCCGTCGCTTCGCCGCACAGCGGATCGGCCGCGCCCGTGTCGGGGTCGGTGATCTGGGCCGCGGTGTAGGGTAGGGCCGGCACCCGGTCGAGCGCCGCCAGGGTGTTGTAGAGGTTGACGAGGCCCGGCCCCGACAGACAGCGCTCGGCCGACACGTGGTCGAAGCGCCGTCGCATCAACGCGAGGACGGCGTTCTCGCGCTCGCTGGCCGCAGCCATCGTTGCGTGGCCGCCCTCGCCGGTCAGCGGGACCCAGCCCGACCCCGCCGGGATCAAGCCCGAAACGCCAAGCCCCGAACCGGGGCCGAGCACCGCGATCGGCCGGCCCTCGACCGGCGCGCCGCCGCCGACCGCCATCCGGTCGCCCTCTGCGAGGCGCGGCAACGCCAGCGCCACCGCGGTAAAATCGTTGATCGCGAGGAACCGCTCGAAACCAAGCCGGTCGCGCAATCCCGCGACGGAAAAGCTCCACGGATGGTTGGTCATCCTGATCCGGTCGCCGGTGATCGGCGCAGCGATCGCCAGCGCGCCCATGCGCGGCATCGCGAGAGTGCCGCGCTGCGCCAGATAGGCGCCGATCGCATCGCCGATCTCGGCAAAATCGCTGGCGGCAAAAATGCTCGAATGCAATAGGGCGCCATCGGGCGAGACCAGCCCGAACCGGGCATTGGTCCCGCCGACATCGCCGACGAGCCAGGTCGCATCATCCCGCGGTTGCGGGGCCCTCAACCCGCGCCCCCCGCCGCCGCCAATGCCGCGATAAAGCCCTGGCGCCAGGCCTGCGCATCGTTGCGCCGCAGCGTCGCCATCATCGCCGTCCAGCGCTCCTGGCGCTCGCCCAGCGGCATCTCCAGCCCCTGCCAGATCGCCTCCGCCATGCCCTCCTCGTCATGCGGATTGACCAGGATCGCCTCGTCCAGCTCGTGCGCAGCGCCGGCAAAGCACGACAACACCGGCATCCCCGGGTCGTCCGGCGACTGCGAGGCGAGATATTCCTTGACCACCAGGTTCATGCCGTCGCGCAGCGGCGTCACCAGGGCGATCCGCGCCTCCCGGTAGAACCCGGTCAGAATGCGGTGGTTGAAGCTCTTATTGAGGTAGCGCAGCGGCGTCCAGTCGAATTCGGCATAGCGCCCGTTGATGTTACCGGCGGCGGCTTCGAGGGTCTTGCGGATCTCGCGGTATTCCTGAACGTCGGGGCGCGACGGCGGCGCGATCTGGAGCAACACGGTGTGCCCGCGGGTTTGCGGATAATTTTCCAGGAGATGCGCATAGGCGGCGAACCGCGCCGGCAGCCCCTTCGAGTAATCGAGCCGGTCGACGCCGATGATCAGCGTGCGTTCGTGGATGCTGTCGAGCAGCCGGCGGGTGTGGCGCGATTTTGCCGCCGCTGCCGCCTGGGCGGCAATCGCCTCGACGTCGATCCCGACCGGGAACACCGCGGCGCGCAAGACCCGGCCGAAGCCGCGGACGAGGCCGCCGCCGAGATCCTCGCCGTCGCCCCAGCGCACGAGGTAGTCGCGAAACCCCTGCAGGTCGGATGGGGTCTGAAAGCCGACGACGTCATAGGCGCACAGTGCCGCGACAAGCTCCTCGTGATTGGGCAAGAGCCGCATCAGCTCGGCGGCCGGGAACGGGGTGTGCAGAAAGAACCCGAGCGGCTGATGGCAACCCTGCCGGCGCAGCGCCTCGCCGAGCGGGATCAAGTGGTAATCGTGCACCCAGACCAGATCACTCGGGGTCAGCATCGGCAACAAGGCGCGCGCGAACGCGTTGTTGACTCGCAGGTACCCGGCCAGAGCGCGGCGCGAGAACTCGATCAGCGACGGGCGGTAGTGAAACAGCGGCCACAGCACCCGGTTGGCGTAGCCGATGTAATATTCCTCGAAATCCCGGGGCGTCAGATCGAGCGTGGCGAAAACGATGTTGCCGGCGGACGCCACGGCGGGTGTGTCGCCCGGCCGCTCGCTGACCGTCCCGCTGAACCCGAACCAGATGCCGCCGGCGCGCTCCAGCGCGGCGCGCAGCGCCACCGCCAGCCCGCCCTGGGTGACCTTCGCCGCATCGACCTCCCCGACCCGGTTGGAAACGACGACCAGGCGGCGATCGGCCGCGGCGCCGGAACCGGCGATGGCATCGGCGACGGGAACAGCGCGCGGTGCCGCCGGCGGTGCCGACTTGCGCCGCACCTCCCAAACCTCCGCATCGACCTCGCTTGCCGTCATCCGCTCGCCTCGCCCGCCACCCAGGATTGAAAACGGTGCCGCGGCGGTCGCGTTCCGCCTGATCGTGGCGTCAGGCCGGGCTACTCCCCGCCAGCCATGCGAGCGCCGCGGCGACCGAAGGCAGCACGAAGGACGCCGCGGTCGCCGCGGCCGGCGTCCCGACCCGGATCGAGACGCCGCCGCGGCGGTTGATTTCGGCAAAGCCGTCTTCGTCCGTCGTGTCGTCGCCGAGAAACACCGGCAGGCGGCCGCCGAACGGCGGCTCGGCCATAAAGGCGGCGATGGCGCCGTCCTTCCCGTAACAAAGCGGTTGCAGCTCGACAACCATGTTGCCGGCGATCAGCCGCAGGCAGTCTCCGGCCCCTCGCATGAGGTCCGCGGCAAAGGCGCCGATCTCGGCGGCTTTTTCCGGCGCATCACGATAGTGCAGCGCGAGCGTGCGGCCCTTGTCCTCGAGCCACGCCCCCGGCCAACGCCGCGCCGCATCGATCAGCTCCGGCCGCAGCCGGTCGAGCGCCGCCGCCGCGGCGATATCCTCGGGACCCGACCCGCTCGGCGCATGGCTGCCATCCGCGCGCCGGCGTTCGGCGCCGTGCAAACCCGCGGCGGCGCCGCGCCACGGCGCAAACAGGCGATCGAGATCGGCCAGAAGGCGGCCGCTGACCAGCGCCAGCGCCCCGCCGCGCTCTCGGCCCAGCGATTGGAGCAGCGCCGGCAGCCCCGGGGGCACCGCTACAAGCTCCGGGCGCGGCGCCAACTCCAGCAATGTGCCGTCGACATCGATAAACAGCGCGGCCTGGGCGTCGAGCCTGCCCGGGGCGAACCCGGACCGCACCGGTTCCTTGTGCAGCGCACACAATGGAGTGCCGCCGGGGGGCGCCGAGCTATGTGGAATGCCCAACTCTGCCAACGATTTTTGCCAGGGGGGTTGACTTCACGGAGCCGCTCCCTAAATTGTGCGGTGCGGTATGGATCACTCTGTGGTTCTACCGTACGTCTTCTAGGCGTTTCCTCCCTAAACTCGGGCCGTGCTTGCGCGGCCCTTTTTTTTTGCCTGTGCGCCCACCGGCATCGCGCTCCCCGGGCAGCACATCGTCCGCCGCGATCTCGGGCAGCACCGCGATCTCGCGATAGATCGGCGCGAAATCGGGACGGGTCGCCGCGAACAGCTCGGCGAATTCGTTGATCACGAAGTAGCTCTCCTGGTAGCGGTCGATGTGGTACTGCGTCCGCATCACCCGCCGCAGATCGAAGCGCAGCCGATTGGGGCGCGGGTCTTCGAGGCAGTAGAGCGATTCGCCGGCCGAGGAGAGGATCCCCGAGCCGTAGATGCGCAGCCCCTCTTGCGTGGCGATCAGCCCGAACTCCACGGTGTACCAATAAAGCCGCGCCAACTCCCTCAGATGGCCGAGCCGCAGCGCCTTCAGCCCGCCTTCGCCATAGGCCTGCATGTAATCGGCGAACACCGGGTTCATCAGCATCGGCACATGGCCGCAGATGTCGTGAAAGACGTCGGGCTCCTCTAAATAATCGAGCTGGTCGCGCCGCCGGATGAAACAGGTCGCCGGAAAACGCCGTTGCGCGAGAAACCCGAAAAACACGTCGTCGGGAACCAGCCCCGGCACCGCGGCGATGCGCCACCCGGTCGCCCGGTCGAGCAGGTCGCTGAGCTGGCGAAAATCCGGAACCCCACGCGCCGCTACGCCAAGACCCCGCAGCCCATCGAGATATTCGCGGCAGGCGCGCCCGACGAGGAGCTGCTGCTGGCGCTCGAACAACAGCCGCCAGACCGCGTGCTGGTCCGCGCTGTAGCCCGCCCAGTCCTGCTCGATCGTGTAATCCCCGATGTCATCCATCGCGCGCTCCGCGCCGCCGGCCTCAAGCGCCTCCCTGCACGTATGAACGCCGGCACAGCACGTCAATCATCGGCGGCGGCTCGCACCGCCACCGGCGAAAGGAAAATTATTCGGCGGCGGCGCGAGGCGCCTCGCCCAGGTACTCCAGCATGACCCCCCCGAGATGCGCGAGGAGGCCGGTCATCTCGGCGGTCAGGCGCTCGAACCCGGGCTTTCGCTGGTAGCTGCGCTCGTCCATGTAGAGCGAGCGGTTGATCTCGATCTGCACGGCATGGCGGCCGCGCCGCGGGTTGCCGTAGTGACCGGTGGTGAACCCGCCGGCATAAGGCGTGTTGAGCGCGACCGTGAAATTCCGCCCCGCGAGAAAGGCGCGGGCCGCTTCCACGATGCCCGGCGCGCAGGACGCGCCATAGCAGTCGCCCAGCACGATATCCGCGCCGTCGGAGCCCACCGCCGCGCTCGCCGCCGAGGGCATCGAATGGCAGTCGATCAACAGATACCCGCCGAACGCCGCCTCGGTCTCGTCGACCAGACGGCGCAGCGCGTGATGATAGGGGTGATAGAGCGAATCGACCCGCCGCCTCGCCTCGGCAAAGCGCAGTTTCCTTGAATAGATCTCCTCGCCGCTGGCGACCACCCGGGCAATCGTGCCGAGCCCCATGCGCACCCGGGGCGAGCGTGTGTTGACGAAGGTCGGCAGCGAGTCCGAGAACATCGCCGGATCGAGTTCCCAGGCCTCGCGGTTGACGTCGAGGTAGGCGCGCGGGAAACGGGCCGCGATCAAGGGCGCCCCGAGATCGGGCGCGGCGGCAAAGATCGCGTCGACAAAGCTGTCCTCGGAGCGCCGCAGGGTCAGGGGGTCGAGACGCGAGCCGGCGAGGAAATCGTCGCCATACGAGGCCCCGCTATGCGGCGAGGCGACGACAAGCGGGATCGCCCGCCGCGGCGGC
>DATCQF010000608.1:0-2354 GCA_036569735.1 Allostellaceae bacterium
CGACCATCTGGCGCGGCTCGACCACGGCATAGGGCGGCAGGGTCCCCAGGGTCACCGCCTCGTCGACCGAATTCAGCCGGTCGAGCCGGTCGCGGTCGACAACGAGGAGGCCGCGCGCCTCGGCGAACAGATTGGCCCGGCCGGTGAAGGCGCGCGCCGTCACGATGTTGGGGCCGGCGGCGGCGGCGGCGACCCGGTTTGCGGCCTCGTCCTCGCGAATATCGCCGGGATCGAGCCGCGCCGCCACGATGCGCTCGATCCCCGCGGCGCCGATCAGCGCGATATCCTCCGAGGACAGCACCCGGCCTTTTTTCAGCGCCATCGCGCCAAGCCTGAGGCTGTGCGCCAGGATGGCCCCCGCCGCCTCGCCGAGCGGAATTTCCGCGAACCTCATCGAATTAGGTTCAGAAAAATCCCCCTTGGCCGGGCTTGACCCGGCCATCCACGTCTCGATCCCATTCTGTAGGTAAGGAAGACGTGGGTGGCCGGGTCATGCCCGGCCAAGGGGAGTATTGGTGTCTTTGCCGGACGCTGACCAACGCGCATTACGCCGCCTCGGCTTTCGCCGCCTTGTCGTCGCCTTTGCGCAGGATTTGGGTCATCTCGGCGAGGATCGAGACCGCGATCTCGGCCTGCGATACCGCGCCGATCGGCAGCCCGATGGGCCCCCGGATGCGGGCGAAGTCGGCGCCGCCGAAGCCGAGTTCGGCGAGGCGCTCCAGGCGCCGCGCGTGGGTTCGCTTCGAGCCGAGCGCGCCGATGTAGAAGCAATCCGAGCGCAGCGCGACGGCAAGCGCCGGGTCGTCGAGCTTGGGGTCGTGGGTCAGCGTCACCACCGCCGAGCGATGGTCCGGTTTCAGCCGCTCCAAGGCCTCGTCCGGCCAGTCGGTGGTCAATTCGACCCCGGGAAAGCGCGCCTCGGTGGCAAAGGACTGGCGCGGGTCGATAACGGTCGCGCGGTACCCGGTCAGGGCCAGCATCTGGGTCAGCGGCTGGGCGATATGCACCGCGCCGACCACAAAGCAGCGCATCGGCGGGCTGAACACCTGGACAAAGACGCGGCCGGCCGGGGCGTCGAGGGTGATGTTGCGGTCGGCGCGCAGCGCGTCGCGCATCGCCGCGCGCTGCAAATCGTCGAGCGCGAGGTCGCCCTCGAACCTGTCGCTGTCGAGGAGCAGTTGCGCGCCGCTTCCGATGTCGGTGGCGAGCGCGACCGAGCGGCTGGCGTGCCCGGCGGCGATCACCGCATCGAGGTATTTCGTCTTCATTCGACGCGCTCGACAAAGATCTCGATCTTGCCGCCGCAGGCCAGGCCCACTTCCCAGGCCTGGTCGTCGGTGATGCCGAAATCGAGGAGGCGGGGCTTCCCGTCGCGGATCACCTCCTGCGCCTCGCCGACGACCGCGCCCTCGACGCAGCCGCCCGATACCGAGCCGACAAAGGCGCCGCTCTCGGCGACCGCGAGCTTGGCCCCGGCGGGCCGCGGCGAGGAGCCCCAGGTCTTGACCACCGTCGCCAGGGCGACGCCCTCCCCCGCTTTGCGCCAGGCCGCCGCCTGTTCGAGGATTTCCGCCGTGTCGCTCATATTTCCCGCACTCCGTATGTTTCCCGCGCCATCGCCGCCGCGCTGTGCCGCTGGGCTGCCCTGCTGATCACGTCGACCAGGGTTTCGAGGTTTTCCAGATTATGCACCGGCCGGAACTCGTCGACATAGGGCAACATCGCCTTCATCCCCAATGATCTTGGCTCGAACCCCTCGTAGCGCAACAGCGGGTTGAGCCAAATCAGCTGGCGGCACGAGCGGTGCAGCCGGTCCATCTGATGCGCGAGCCCGGTGCCGGCGTCGCGGTCGAGCCCGTCGGTGATCAACAGCACGACGGCGCCCTGCCCCAGGACGCGGCGCGACCAGAATCGGTTGAACTCGCGCACCGAATTCCCGATCCGGGTGCCGCCGGACCAGTCCGCCACCGCCTCGGCGACCCGGTCCAATGCGATGTCGACGTCGCGGAAGCGCAGATAGCGGGTGATGTTGGTGAGGCGCGTCCCGAACACAAAGGTGTGGACCCGGTCGCGGTCGTTGGTGATCGAGTGCATGAAATGGAGGAAGACCCGGCTGTAGCGGCTCATCGAGCCGGAGATGTCGCACAGGACGACGAGCGGCGGCGGCCGGCGGCGCTGGCTCTTGCGCTTCAGTTCGATGAGGCCGCCCGAACGCAGCGCGGCGCGCAGGGTGGCGCGCATATCGGCGCGGGCGCCGCGCGGGTCCCTGGCATAGCGCCGCGTCGGAATATCGTGGATCGGCAGGCGCATCCGGGCGATCGCCGCCTTGGCGCGGGCCAGCTCCTCCAATGACA
>DATCQF010000609.1:0-2372 GCA_036569735.1 Allostellaceae bacterium
GACGAGCAGCAGCGTTCCGTCGGGCAGGTCGTCGATGCTCGCGATGAAATGCGGTTCGGCGGCGTGCAAACGGCGCTGCTGCGCCACCCGCAGCACTGGGCTCGCCTCGACGAGGTAGAATTGGAGCGCCCGGCGGAACTCGGGCAGCGCCCTCGCGGCGCGCAGAAAATCGAGGGCCAGCGCGCCGCTTCCGGGACCCAGCTCAGCGAGGGTCACCGGATCGGGCGCGCCGATGCGCTGCCACAGATCGGCGCACCACAGCCCGATCAGTTCTCCGAAAATCTGGCTGATCTCGGGGGCGGTGATGAAATCGCCGGCACGGCCGAGGGGATCGCGCCGCGCGTAATAGCCGCTGCGCGGATCATGCAGCGCCATTGCCATGAACGCCGCGACCGAGAGCGGTCCCTCGCGCCGGATGCGGCGGGCGATCGTGGCGGCGAGGCCGGTCATCGTCACCCGCCCGATATCACCGTGGTGCAGCGGGGGGCGCCGGCACGATCGGCGGCTGGCGCCGCGCCCACACAATGAGAACAATCCCGGCGATCAGCACCGGGATCGACAGCAGCTGGCCCATCGTCGTGCCGAAAATGAGGTAGCCGAGTTGCACATCGGGCTGGCGGAAAAATTCGCCCGACATCCGCGCCACCGCATACCCCGCGAGAAAGAGGCCGGTGACGATCCCCGGGTGGCGCCGCGCCCCGCTGCGCTCGGCGGCAAACAGCACGAGAAACAACAGGAGGCCCTCGCAGACCGCCTCGTAGAGCTGGCTCGGATGGCGCGGCACCGGCCCGCCGCCGGGGAACACCATGGCCCACGGCACATCGGTTGGCCGCCCGAACAGCTCGCCGTTGATGAAGTTCGCGATCCGCCCGAAAAACAGCCCGATCGGAATCGCCGCGCAGATGATGTCGGAAAACGCGAAAATCGGGATTTTCCGCGCCCGGGTGAAAAGGAGGATCGCGGTGGTGACGCCGAGCGCGCCGCCATGGAACGACATTCCGCCATGCCACAGATAGAGCGCTTCGAGCGGATGCTTCGAGTACTCGGCGAGATTGTAGAACAGCACGTAGCCGATGCGCCCGCCGAGCACGACGCCGAGCGTCGCCCACACCAGGAAATCGTCGACATCGCTGCGCGCGACGCGGCGCGGCGGGCGGTCCGCGAGATAGAGGCAATAGCGCCAGCCGATCAACAGTCCGGCGATATAGGCGAGCGCATACCAGCGAATCGCAAAGGGTCCGATCGCGATCGCCACCGGGTCGAGCGCGGGAAACGGGATCGCGAAGAGCGGCATCGGCGCTGGTCGTCCGCCTGACGGAGGTTTGAAGCAGGCCGGCGCCCGCCGCGGCTCTTATAGGCGGCCTCTCCCGCCGCGCCAAGCACACCGCGCCGATCGATGCCCGATGCCAGCGGTGCGAGTGTCGCCCTGGGTAGGCCGGGCCCGGGTCGGCTCAGCCGGGACGCGGCGGCGGGGTCTGGGAGGCAACCGGCGGTGGCCGATACCCCGGCGCCCAGGTATCGTAAAAGTCGGGGATCAGCGCCGCGCTCGGCACCGCGATCGGCACATAGTCGGGCAGCGGCTGGGCAGTCAGCGCCCCGATCTCGGCGCCGAACACCGCGCCGCTTTCGACGCCGATGACCGCGCCGACCGCCGGGTTGACCGCGAAGACGGCGCCAAGGCCGGTGCCTAGCGCCGCGCCCAGCACGCTGCCCGTGAGGGCGCGCTCGGCGGCGTCCTGCGGATCGACCCGCGCCAGCTCGATCCCGAACGGAGCGGGCGGGTACGGAGCCGGGCCGACCGCCGTGGGGCCATAGACCCCAACGCAACCGGACAGCGCCGCGGCAAGCCCGACCAGCACCCCCCGGACAACCATGAGCCGCATCGTTCGGATCCCCCCATTCCCTCGCGTAATAATAGCAGCGCTTCCGCCGTGCCGCCACCTGGCGATTGCGAGCGCCCCAAGAGGGCGGGGGCGACAGCCTGAGCGCCGCTCCGCGTTCCTCAGCCTGGGCCTGCGCCGAAGCCAGAGCCGCCCCAATCAATGTGTCGGTTCGCCCTCGCACAGCTCGCCGATCACCTCGGCGAGGGCGGCGCGCCAGGGTCGCGGCACGACGCCGAACGCCGCGCCGATCCGGCTGCAGTCGAGCACCGAATTCGCCGGGCGCCGCGCCGCGGTCGGGTAGTCGGCGGTGGTGATCGCCTCGACCAGCGGCGGGGTCCCTCTCCATGGCGCGGCGAGGTCGAAGATCGCCTCGGCGAAACCGTGCCACGTCACCCTTCCGCCGCCGGCGAAATGATAGGTCCCCCAGTTTGTGTTGCCGGCGGCGATCTGCTGCACGATGGCGCCAATCGCGGCGGCGATGTCGGCGGC
>DATCQF010000610.1:0-5776 GCA_036569735.1 Allostellaceae bacterium
ATGTATTGCAGGGAGGCGCCGAGGTCGCTCTGGCGGAACACCTCGCCGGGCTCCGGCGGCCGCCCGCCCGGCAGGTAGACCGCCGCGCTCGACGGCCACGAGGCATGGCGCTCGGCGTGCTTCTTCAAGCTGTTGGCCATCAGCGGGTACATCGGAAAGCCTTCGCGCGCGAGCCTTGTCGCCGCCGCCGCGACCTCGCCAAAGCTCATCGTGCCGTAGCGCCTGAGCGCGGTGATCCACGCATCGGGCGCCGCCGGGACGACGGTGCGCAACACGCCCACCGGGATCTTGCCGCCGTGCTCGCGCATGAACAATTCGGGGTCGAGCGCCTTTGGCCAGGGCCCCAGCCCGGCGATCGTCACGACCTCGCGCTTCTCGGCGTGATAGATGAGGATCGGCGCCACCCCGGCGCAGTTGACCAGGTCGCTCTGCACGACGCCGAGCGCGATCCCCGCGGCGACCCCGGCGTCGATCGCGTTGCCGCCCGCCTGCAATATGTCGAACCCGGCCGTCGCTGCCAGGTAATGCCCGGCGGCGATGGCATGGCGGGTGACGGCGATGATCGGGCGATGGGCGGTCTCGGGCGCGGCGGCATTCATGGCGTGTCCTCCACGAGGCGGTGCAGCCCGAAGCTTAGCGCCGGATCGCCCGGCCCTAGAAGAAGTATCGTGATGCGGCACCGGCAACACGCTAGCCTCCATCGATGATCTCCCGTCGGAGCGTAACCCGCCGCGCGCTGTTGACCGGCGCGACAGCGTCCTTCGTCGCGAGCGGCGCGGGGCGTGCGCGGGCGGCGGCGGGCTACCCGTTCACCCTCGGCGTCGCGTCGGGCAACCCGGCGCCGGACGGCGTCGTTCTGTGGACCCGGCTCGCGCCCGAGCCATTGTCGCCCGATCCGGAGCGGCCCGGCGGCATGGCGCCTCTCGTCGTGCCGGTGCGCTGGGAGATTGCCGACGATCCGGCGATGCGGCGCGTGGTCCAGCAGGGCGACGCTGACGCGGCACCGGAATTTGCCCATTCGGTGCATATCGAATGTAAGGGGCTCGAGCCGGGCCGGGACTACTGGTACCGCTTTACCGCCGCCGGCGAGGCGAGCCTGACCGGCCATACCCGCACCGCTCCGGCATTGGGCGCGCCGCTCGGCCGGCTGCGTTTCGGGTTCTCTTCGTGCGCCAATTACGAGTGGGGCTATTTCTCGGCCTATCGCCACCTCGCCGCCGAGGCGCCCGACCTGGTGCTGTTTCTCGGCGACTACATCTATGAGTACGCGAGCCGCTCGGATAAGCGGGTGCGCGACCACAGCGACGGGGTCGAGGCGACCGATCTGCGGACCTATCGCAACCGTCACGCGCAATACAAGACCGACCCCGACCTCCAGCTGCTGCACGCCGCGGCGCCGTGCCTGGCAACCTGGGACGACCACGAGGTGCAGAACGACTATGCCGACCGCTGGTCGCAGGATTACGCCGACCCGACGGCGTTTCTGGCGCGCCGGGCGGCCGCCTACCGGGCCTTCTGGGAGCACATGCCGCTGCCCCGCTCGGCCATGCCGAAGGGGCCCGACGCGACGATTTATGGCCGCTTCGATTTCGGCGACCTCGCCAGCTTCCTCGTCGTCGACGGCCGGCAGTACCGCTCGCGCCTGGCCTGCGATTCGGGTCCCAGGGGCGGCGGGAAACAACTGGTCGACAGGGAATGTCCCGAACGCCTCGACCCGGCCCGCAGCTACCTCGGCATGGCGCAGGAGGCTTGGCTCTACGAGCAATTCCGTACACACCCAGCGCGCTGGAACATACTCGCGCAAGAGCAGCTGATGGCCGAGTTCAAGGAGCGGGCGGACAACGGCGACATCGCGCACTGGTCGGACGACTGGAGCGGCTATCCCGCGGCCCGGCAAAGGCTGTTGCAGCAGGTCCATGACACGAGCCTCGCCAACCCGGTGGTGATCGGCGGCGACATCCATTCGTTCTGGGCGAATGACCTCAAAATCGATTTCGACGATCCTGCCGCTCCGGTCGTCGCGTCGGAGTTCGTCGGCAGCTCGATCACCGCGCCGCCGCCGCCCTATGGCAAGTTCGCCGCCTGGGCCGCCGAGAACCCGCACGTCCATTACTTCGAGAGTAGGAAGCGCGGCTATGTCAGCGTCGATCTGGCGCCGGCGCGGATGGAGGTTGCCTTTCGCGCCGTCTCCCGGGTGCGCGACCCGGTCGCCGATGTCGCCACCCTCAGGCGCTTCGTCGTCGAGGATGGCCGCCCGGGCGTCAACGATGCGTAGGACGGATTGCGATCTGGTTGATCGGCCGGCGCCGTGCGAGCCGATACGACGGTATTGTCCTATCCGACCAGCGGGGGATGTTCTTCTCGCCGCTCCACCGCCACCATCGGCCGCTCGGTCGGGCCGGTGTAGAGCTGGCGCGGGCGGACGAGGCGGGTTTCCGGGTCGGTCATCATCTCGTTCCACTGCGCGACCCAGCCGACCGTGCGCGCGACGGCGAACATCGGGGTGAACATCGCCGGCGGCAGCCCCAGCGCGCGGTAGATGATGCCGGAATAGAAATCGACGTTGGGGTAGAGCTTGCGTTCGACGAAATAGTCGTCTTCGAGCGCGATCCGCTCCAGTTCCGTCGCCAGCGCCAACAGCGGGTCGTCCTTGCCGAGTGCGTCCAGCAACTCGCGGCACAGCGGGAACAGCACCTTGGCGCGCGGGTCGTAGCTCTTGTAGACGCGGTGGCCGAAGCCCGACAGGCGGAACGGGTCGGCGGGGTCCTTGGCGCGGCGCAGCATTTCCGGGACGCGCTCGACCGTGCCGATTTCCTGCAGCGTATCCAGCACCGCCTCGTTGGCGCCGCCGTGCAGCGGGCCCCACAACGCGGCGATCGCCGCGGCCGTCGCGGCAAAGGGGTTGGCGCGGGTCGAGCCGATGAGGCGCATCGCCGAAGTCGAGGCGTTCTGCTCGTGGTCGGCCTGGATGATGAGGAGAGCGTCGAGCGCGCGCACCGCCGCCGCCGGCGCGCGGTAGGCCTCGGACGGCACCGCGTAGAGCATGTGCAGCAGGTTCTCGGCGTAGCCCAAATCGTTGCGCGGATAGATGAAGGGCTGGCCCAGCGAATATTTGTAGGCCATCGCGGCGATCGTCGGCATCTTGGCAATGAGGCGGTGCGAGGCGACGAGGCGGTGGCGTGGATCGAAGATGTCGAGGCTGTCGTGGTAGAAGGCGGCGAGCGCCCCGACCACCCCGCACATCACCGCCATCGGGTGCGAATCCCGGCGGAACCCGCGGTAGATCATGTGCAACTGCTCGTTGACCATCGTGTGATGGGTGATGTCGCCGGTGAATTTCTGCTTCTGCGCCGCGCTCGGCAATTCGCCGTTGAGCAGGAGCCACGCGACTTCGAGGTAGTCGCAGCGAAGGACCAGCTGGTCGATCGGATAGCCGCGGTAGAGCAGGACGCCCGCGTCGCCGTCGACATAGGTGATCGCCGAGCGGCACGCCCCGGTCGCGCCGAACGAGGGGTCATAGGCCCAATAACCGGTCTCCTCGCGCAGCCGCCTGGTATCGATCATCGCCGGCCCGAGCGTCGGTTCGAGCAGCGGCAGCTGCGCCTTGATGTTGCCCCGCTCGATGGCGACGGTTTGCGCGATCGCGTCCATGGTACCCTCCCGGGCGTGCAATGTTGATGACCAATGATTGACTTGCATGCTGCGCCGCAGCATGTCAATCTTGATTCATGAATCAATATCAGTCAATTTTGCTGACTGCCGGGGAGGCTGCCGCGCGGCTGGGGATCAAGCGCGAGACGCTCTACGCCTATGTCAGCCGCGGCCGGCTGCGTTCCGTGGCGGTGCCGGGCAGCCGCGAGCGGCACTATCGGCCGGAGGACATCGACGGCCTGCGGGCGGGAAGCGGCGGGCCGACGGGGGTCCCGCAGGCGGCCGGCGAAGCCGTGATGCCGATGATCGATTCGGCGATCTCGTTGATCGAGGACGAGCGGCTCTACTACCGCGGTCACGACGCAATCCGCCTGTCCGACACGGCCACGCTCGAGGACATCGCCCGCCTGCTATGGGGTGAGTTTCCCGATGCGGAGCCTCGCCGGCCATTGCCGCGCGGCAGGATCTTGTCGCCGACCGGCCTCGCCATCATCGAGCGCTGCCAATTGCGGCTCGCCATGATGGCGGCTGAGGCCGATCCGGCGGCCGTGGAACAGACGCGTGGCTCGATCGCGCGAGCCGGGCATGGAATCCTGCGGGAATTGGTCGCCTGCGTGACCGGAAGACCGGGTTCCGCGTTGCCGGTGCATCGGCAATTGGCGGCGCATTGGGGGCTTGACGCCGCGGGGAGCGATCTCTTGCGCCGCTGTCTCGTCCTCATTGCCGATCATGAATTGAACGCCTCGACCTTTGTGGCGCGCTGCGTCGCCGGGGCCGGAGCCGGGCCCTGCGCCGTCGTGTCGGCGGCGCTCGGCGCCTTGTCCGGGAAGCGCAATGGCGGCGCGGCGGTGCGCGCCGAGGCCCTGTTCCACACGCTGAAGCGAGACGGCGACCCGATCACGGCAATGGCCGAGCTTCTCGCCGGCGGCGAGCAATTGCCGGGGATCGGCCACCCGCTTTATCCCGACGGCGATCCCCGCGCCGTCGCCATCCTTTACGCCGCCTCGGCGCTCGCACCGCAGGCGCGCCGCCTCGTCAACCGTCGCCCGAATGTCGACTTCGCGCTGGCCGCGGCGGCGGTTTTGCTGGGCCTGCCGCCGGGCGCCGCCTTGAGCCTCTTCGTCGTTGGCCGCACGGTCGGCTGGATCGCCCATGCGATCGAGCAGTATGAAAGCGGGGTTCTGATCCGCCCGCGCGCCCGCTACACCGGCCCGCGGCCCGGTGGCGGCATCGCTTAAGGAGTTTCGGAGGCGACCAGATCGAAGCGCCGCTCGATCCGGTCCAATCTCTGCCGAATTCCGTCAATTCTCGACGACATCGCCACTGCCGAGTCATAGTTCCTGCATCATTTCGGAGGGGAGGTTGGGGATGAGGCGCCGCGATTTCATCACGGTTCTCGCCGGTGCGGCGGCGTTTCCGCTCGCCGTCCGTGCCCAGCAGAAGGCGATGCCGGTGGTTGGCGTTTTAATGGGGGCTATTGCAAGCGGCGAGGCCGCCAAACTCGACGTGTTTCGCGACGCGCTCAAACAACTCGGTTACGTCGAAGGTCAAAACATTCTGATCGAGCCGAGCTACGCGGAGGGCCACCCTGACCGGCTTCCCATGCTGGCTCATGACATGGCGGCGCGAGCGCCCGCGGTGATCGTCTGCGTCGGTAGCCAGGAGGCCGTCGCCTTGCAGGCGGCCACGCCTACGATCCCGATCGTGTTCATGCAGTCTGGCGATCCAGTGGAGATGGGCCTGGCCGCGACGCTGGCTCGGCCGGGCGGCAACATCACTGGGTTCACCCAAATGTCGGCCGAGCTCGATCCGAAGCGGCTTGAACTGCTGCGCGAGATCGCGCCAGCGGTGTCGCGCGCCGTGTATCTGGCCGATCCAATCTTGAACACGGCTGTCGCGGAGCATTTTGCCATCGCCGAGGCGGCAGCCAAAACGCTGGGCATTGCCTTGCGGCGTCTCGATGCCGGCACGCCGGCCGAGCTTGCCGCTGCTCTCGCGACGATCGATGCGTCGGACGGTGCCTTGCTGGTGCCGAACCATCCGCTGTTGACGGGCACCGAAGGAGCGAGAGTGCGCGACTTCGCCATGGCGCACCGGCTGCCGGCGATTTTCCAGAGCAAGATAC
>DATCQF010000611.1:0-2236 GCA_036569735.1 Allostellaceae bacterium
CCTATGTAGTACCAGTACTACATAGGTGGTGTGATGAGACAAGTGACCGCCCGCGAGGCCAACCAGCATTTCGCCAGGATCCTGTCCGCCGTCGAAGCCGGCGAGCAGGTGGTGATTTCAAAGCGCGGCAAGCCGGTCGCCGTGATGTCGCCGTACAAACCGGCGCAGGACGCGGAGCATCAGGCGGCCGTTGAACGCCTAATTGCCATATTGAACCAGCCGCTAATCCCGTCGGAAGGGTTTCGGACCTTTTCGCGCGATGAAATGCATGAACGGCCGTGATCTGCACGTTGGATAGCAACGTGCTCATCTATGCGTTGATCGAGCCGCCCGAACCGAGGGGCGACCGCGCCCGTGAACTGATCCTGCGCTGTACTTATGGCAACACAGCGATCCTGCTATTGCAGGCGTTGGCGGAATTCAGCACGGTCGCGATGCGAAAATACGGATTAAGCGCTTTCGATGTTCAAAACCGGGTGGACGCTTTACGCCAACCCATTCCGGTCGAAGCCGCGGCAGAAGAGGATCTTCTTGCCGCGCTGGACTTGGTCCGGAATCACCGGCTCGCATTCTGGGATGCCATGATGTGCGCGACCGCGAGCCGGGCCGGCCTCCAATATCTGCTGAGCGAGGACATGCAAGACGGCAGACGTTTGGGCGCGCTGACGATTTTGAACCCCTTCCGCCCGGAAAACGCGGCATTGATCGACCACATCTTGCCGCCGTGAGGCCTATCGCGCGGCGAGCAGCTGCTGCGCCTCGGCATGGGTCATCGCCGGGTTGATCGCGTCGAACCGGTGCGTCGCGCGCATCTGCTCGGCGACTTGCCGCAGGAGGCCCATCGCCATCAGCGGCAGCGCGGTCGCGGTGCTGGCGCGCGCGACGCCGAGCGCCTCCAATTCGGCGACATTCGGCAGCCCGGCGCGCACCATGATGTTGAGCGGGGCGCCGATCGCCTTGACCAGGCGGCCGATCGTCTCGGGATCGCGCAGCGCGATCGGATAGACGCAATCGGCGCCGGCGGCGAGATAGGCCCGGCCGCGCGCGACCGCCTCGTCGAACCGGCTGTGTTCGTCGCCGATATTCTTGATGTAGAGATCGATGCGCGCATTGATGACGATCGGAACGCCGGCGCCGAGGGCAGCCTCACGCGCCGCGCGGATCCGGGAAGCGGCGTCCTCCAGACCGCGGATCGGCAGGCTGCCCGTCTTCACCTCAGCGGGGCGCAAGCCGTCCTCGAGGTTCACCCCGACCGCACCGGCACCGATAATGTCGCCGATCGCGCGGCCGACCGCCTCGGGCGTGTCGCCATACCCCGATTCGATATCGGCGGTGACCGGCACGGCGACGGCCCGGGCGATGCGCGCGGTGGCGGCCACCACCTCGTCCCAGGGAGCCGCTTCCCCGTCGGGGTAGCCGAGCGCCCAGGCAACCCCGCCGCTGGTTGTCGCGATCGCATGAAAACCGGCTCCGACGATGATCCGGGCGCTGATCGCATCCCACGCATTGGGCAGCAGCAGGAGGCCCGGCCCGTAATGCATCGCGCGAAACAGCCCGGCCTTGACCGCCTGTTCGACCCCGCTCATGACGCCCCCCGAGGTAATCGTTCCGCCGACAACATCAGGGCGCAAACCGGCCAGCGTCAAGCTTAAGGAGGGCGTCAAGCCCAAGGAGGGCGTCAAGCCCGCACCACAGGACTGGACCGGATGCCGGCAATGCGGATATCGCTAGCCCCGGGCCGACAAGACGCCGGCGGCATCGGAAAGCGGATGATCGGGATCGAGCATTTGAGGGTCGTCGGGCTGATCGCCGTCTGGCTCGTGGTCGCCGCCGCCGCTCCCTCCCGCGCAGCTTCCGATGACGGTGCGGTCGCACGCCTGACGCGCGCGCTCGCGGCCGGCGAGGCCCATGATGGCAAGACCAGCCCCTATCTGCTGCCGGTCCTCGAGGAGCTCGCCCAGGCGCGCCGGCAGGGTGGTGCGCTCGGCGAGGCGGCGGCGCTGCGCCGGCGCGCGCTCGACATCGCGCTCGCCGCGTTCGGCTGCGACTCGGCGAGCGCGGCCCAGGCGATGGCGGCGCTAGCGCTCACCGACATCGAGCGGCGCCGCTATCTCGATGCCGAGCCGCTCTTGATCGTCGCCGAGCGGGTGCTGAGCGCCCGGGTCGCCGCCGATCATCCGGCGATGGCGACGGTTTTCGCGGGGCTCGCGCGCATCGCCCTGGCGCGGGGCGACAC
>DATCQF010000612.1:0-8486 GCA_036569735.1 Allostellaceae bacterium
CCCGAGCCGGCGCGGTAATCGACCGCATAGGATTTCGCGCCGGCCGGGGTGACGACGAGCACGAAGCCCTTAACCTCGGTGTCGCGGACAAGGTAGGTAGCCACCCGCGGCCCGACACCATCGACAGCCCGCTTGGTGATCTTTGCCTGCATCGAGCAATCTCCATTGCGCCATGTCGGCACCATGTCGGCACCATGTCGGCACCATGTCGGCACCAAGGATCGTAACCACGGCGGTGATTGTCGGACTCTGGCGGGCAAAAAGCAAGGAGAATTGCCGCTCTTGGTGCCGACATAGTACTCGCGACGGCAATCGGCGGCGAAGGTTGTAGGATTTTGATTCCGCCATTCCCAGGTTCGAATCCTGGCGCCCCAGCCAGCCTTTTCCCCCAGCCAGCCTTTTCAATGACTCCGTGCAGAGCCGCCCGGCTTGGAAATGCTGCTGCGCATCACTGGGGTGGGGAACCATTGCGGGAGATCGGTCTTTCCGATCCTGGCCGGTTTTCTGCGATGTAGAAACAAGCAGTTTTTCAGGACGGCTTGCGATCGCCACAATGTGTCGGGAGCTGAGCGGCGCACCGGGTATCGGCCTGTGCTTTCCATTCGAAGCCCGGGGTGTTGCACAAACGAGAGCCCCGCATCTAATCTCTCCAGCGAATTGAGGAGAGCACGATGGCCGAGGAGACTTTCGCCGACTTTATTACCCGGGAGCGTGAGCGGTTGCACGCCGAACGGGAGCAAACCTTCAGCCAGCAGCACGAACTGGAACGCAGGCTCGCCGAGATCAATCGCGAACTCGGCGCGATCGATGCTTACGAGGCCGCCAAGACCGGCAAGGCTCCCGCCACCGCCCGGCAAACACGGGGTCCCCGGGCGCGTCCGCAGGCTCGCAGAGGGAGCAGGCGCGACGCCTTGATGCAAGTCATCAGGAACAACCCGAGTGGCCTGAGCCGTGGGGAAATCCTGGAACGCATGGGGCTGAAGGGCGACAAGTCCGGCGAGATGTCGGTATCGAACGCGCTGACCGCGCTGACCAAGGCGAACCAGGTAACTCGCCGGGATGGGCGTTACATCGCCGCTTGAGGCTCACCGCTCCGGGTGAGCGGGCAGCGCGGGCGAGCGGCAGGGCGCCCGCCGATGATTATGGCGAGGACGGCCGCGTTTCCGTCCGATCCGCGGCCGGCGTCGCGG
This sequence comes from Allostellaceae bacterium, assembly GCA_036569735.1. GTDB lineage: Bacteria > Pseudomonadota > Alphaproteobacteria > ATCC43930 > CGMCC-115725 > DATARH01. Next base: position 1,191 of record DATCQF010000612.1, read on the forward strand.
GCGTCGCGTGGCGCGGATGGGGCCGCTGCAGAAAGACCGGCCACGGCGGCCGGGCCGCGAGAGCCAGACTGCTGAAATCGGCCACCGGAGAGGGGGGCCGCAGCCCGATTCGGAGTTCGCTGGCCGCCTGCACCGGTGCCGCCTCCGCGATGGGCCGGGCGGCGGGACCCGGGGCGACCGCCGGAGCGGCCTCGGGTTCGATCAACCGCCGGATATCCGGCGGGACACTGTCGGCGGGCATCCGGCTCGCCACCTCCCGCACGCGCTGCATCACCGCCTCGCGTTCGGTGCGCAGCGAGGCCAGCCCGAAGCCGGTTGCCTGTTGCCGCAGCTCCGCCGTGATGCGATGGAGCGCCGCCTGCAACACCTGGAGTTCGCGAATTTCTCCCTCGTATTCGTCCCCGGTGAAGAACCAGGAGATCGCTGCAAACGGGCCGGCACCCCGCGATGGATGCGAGCTGCCCCAGAAAAGCGACACCCCGGCGATCAACAAGAGCGCGGCGCCGATCCCGATCGGCCAGCGCATGGCGGACAATTTCCGCATGATCTCCCCGGTCATGCTGGTGGCGGCAACGCGCGCCCCGTGTGGCCCGATCCCTCACGCCAACCGCTGTCGCGGTCCAGGGCGGGCTCCCGGTGGCGATATTGCCGGGTTATTTCTCGGCACCGCGCATGCCGGCGCTCCGATTGGGTTAATTTATATCAGTGCCGGCTCAGCATGTCCCAGGGTGTCTTGCCCTCGGGCAGAGGCGGGATGCGCAACAGATCGGCGATCGGCACCCCGGCCTCGTATTCGCGCGCCAGCTGCTCCGGGTCGTAGGTCACCCCGACCGGGTTGGCGGCAAATTCTGGGCTGTGGAAATAGCCGTCGAGCTCCGCGACGGTGGCGAAATTGTCGATCTGCAGCTCGACCCGGTTATTGTCCGGATCGCGGTAGTACATCGAGGTCGTGACCCCGTGATTGATCGGCCAATGCGGCACAATCGCGTGCTCCTTCAGCCGGCGGTAGGTCGCCAGGAGCTCGCCGAGATCGCGGTAGGAATAGGCGACATGGTCGGTCCCGGCCGCCTCCGGGTCGCGCGGCGCCAGCCCCGGAACCTGGATCAGCGCGAGCCGGTGATGCTCGTCGTCATAGCTGAGAAAGCACAGCCGCTCGTCGCGGAACACGATTCGCGCGCCGAGCACCGTCCGGTACCACTCGGCCATCTTGTCGATCTGCCCGGTGCGCAGCACGAAATGCGCGAACTTGGCCGGGCTGATCGGGTTTGACGTCGAAAGAAGCCGGCGCATCGGGGCAACATCGTTCATCGGATTTCTCCTTCCGCGTTCATCATGACGACCAGCCTACACAAGGCGCGGCGCGACCGCGAGATGCCGTTCATGGCCGGCGCCGGAGAATTCGATCAGATCGACGGGCTCACGGCCTCCCGAGCGCCGCCGCGTACAGCGTCTCGGCCATTGCGCCCCTTCGCGTCTGTGTCATTGCGAGCGTAGCGCGGCAATTTCGCGGCGCTTATGCTGATCCGATCGAGCTTGCTTCGCTACGCTCGCAATGACAAACCGTTCGTCCTTGCGCGCCCCGGGCGAGCGATCAAACCAGGGACCAGCGGCATGGCCGAGCCTCGGATCGTCACGGTCTATACCGATTACAAGAGCCCCTACGCCTATCTCGCGAAGGACCTCGTCTACGAGCTCGAGCGCGATTGCGCGGTGCGTATCGATTGGCTGCCCTATGTCCTCGACATCCCGAGCTTTCTCGGGTCGGCCCGGCTCGACGATGCGGGCCGGGTCATCGAAGAGAGCCGCAACGCGCACCAGTGGCGCCGCGTGCGCTACAGCTACATGGATTGCCGGCGCCAGGCGAGGAAACGCGGCCTCATCATCCGCGGGCCGCAGAAAATCTGGGATTCAACCCTGGCAGCCTGCGGCCTGCTTTACGCCAAGGCCCAGGGCGACACCGTGCTGCGGCATTATCACGACATCGTTTTCGCGCGCTTCTGGCAACGCGAGCTCGACATCGAAGACCCGGCCGTCATCGCGGCGGTGCTCGGCGAAGCCGGGGGCGATACCACTGATTTCTCCGCCTATGCCGCGGGCGAGGGTCCGCGCGAGGTCGACCGGATATCGCGCGCGGCCGAGGAAACCGGGATTTTCGGGGTGCCGAGCTTTGTCGTCGACGGCGAGCAGTTCTGGGGCCGCGAGCACCTGCCCGACATCCGCGAAATGCTCGCGGCCTACCCTGGCCGGTGACGGCGCGGAGGATCAGCCGGCAAGGCCGTTGGCGGCGAAGGCGTAGACCTGCGGCGCGGGTCCCGGGACGATCGGCCCGAGAACGATCATCACGCCGCCCGGCAAGCCGCCTTCGTCGATGACGGCATGGGCCGAGTGCAGCCGCGTCTCGATTTTCAATGGCCCGCCGCATGCCGCATCGACCAGCACCAGCACCGGGATATCGCCCGATACGCCGGCACTGACGAGCTGCTCGGCGGCGTCCCGGGTCCACCGGGCATGCTCGGCGCGGGGACGGCGCTCCATCAGCTGAACGACGCTCCATCCGTCGAGCGCAAATTTGAGGCAGCGCTCAAAGACCGGCCTGTCCGGTGCCTGTCCTGACTCCGGCCCGGGCTCGGCATAGGCGCCGAGCGGCAACACCGCGGCGACGAGCTGAGCGAGCGAGCGCTCGTAGACGATGATGTTGGCGGAAACCAGGGCCGCTTGTTCGGCCGCCGTCAGAGCCAACCCGCCGCCGCAACGCTCGATCAGATAGAGCCGGCCGGGTCCGCCGACGGGCGCCGATGCGTTGGCCGGATTTCCCCTCGCGCCGGGGCCGGGTCGGTGAGACAACGGGCGGGGCGGCCGGTCGAGCGACGGCCGCTCGAGATCGAGGATCGAAGCTTGCGGCATCTGCCTTTACCTCCCACCCGAATTCTGCGCGGCTTTGGCGCCCGCCGAGGCATTCAGGCGATTGACGAGCGCCCGCCAGAGTGCCGGCGCACAATGTAAAAAATCATAAATACATATTATTTGAAGTCAATTGATCTAATTCACACTTCGCATATGTCTATATGATCGACGGTGCGCTTTCCTGCGGCGCGATGGCACCCGCCGCTGAAGGTTGGTTCGGCGCGCGGTTCGGGTAACAATGCCCGGCACAATGTCCCGGGCAAACGCGGAGGGAAAAAATGAGCGATGACCTGCCGACCGCCGCCCGGGTGTCGGATCCCGGCATCCGCGCGCTCTATCGCCTGGAAAACCGCTGGCAGGCCTGGCTCGATGTCGAGGTCGCGCTGGCCAGGGCGCAGGCCGAGCTCGGCATCATCCCGGCCGAGGCCGCGGAGGCGATCGCCGGCGCCGCGCATTACGACCTCCTCGACCGCGCCCGCCTTGACGAGGGCTTTGCCCGCACCGGCCACACGATCGTGCCGTTGGTGTGGGAGCTGAGCCGGGTCACCGGCGACAAACACGGCGGCTGGGTGCATTGGGGCGCGACGACGCAGAACATCACCCAGACCGGCGACCTCCTGGTGCTGCGTCAGGCGCACGGCGTGTTCCTGCGCCTGATCGCCGACGCACTCCGCGCCGCCGCCGATCTGGCCGAGCGCGGCGCCGACATGCCGATCGCCGGGCGCACCCATGGCCAGCACGCGGTGCCGGCGACCTTCGGCTACAAGGCGGCGGTGTGGATCGACGAACTCTTGCGCCATGTCGAGCGCCTCCAGCAGGCGGCGCCGCGCCTCTTCGTCGCGATGCTCGGCGGCGGCGCCGGGACCTATGCCTCGCTCGGGAAAGAGGGGCCGCCGGTTCAGGAGGGCATCGCCCGCCGGCTCGGCTTCGGCTCGATGAAGGTGCCGGCGCGCACGATCGGCGACCATCTCGCCGAGAACATCTGCCTATTGGGGCTCCTCGCGGCGACCTGCGGCAAGATCGGCCGCGAGATCTACACATTGATGAAGACCGAGTTCGGCGAAGTCGAGGAGCCGGTGCCGCCGGGCACGGTCGGCAGCTCGACGATGCCGCAAAAGCGCAACCCCAAGCTGTGCCAGGACATCATCGCCGCCGCGGCCGAAATCCGCAGCACCGTGCCGCTGGCGCTCGAGGCGATGATGACCGAGCACGAGGCCGACCGCACCACCAGCGTGATGATGGACGCCGCCGAGGCGCGCGCCTCGATCGCCACCGGCGACATGCTCGCGCGGCTCGTCGAGGTGCTGCGGGGACTGCGCCTCGACCCCCAGCGGATGCGCGCCAACCTCGATCTCGGCGGCGGCCTCATCATGGCCGAGGCGGTGATGCTCGATCTCGGCAAGACGATCGGCCGCCAGCACGCGCACGACGTCGTCTACGACGTGGCGATGGCGGCGGCGGTCGAGCACAAATCCTTCGCCGATCTGCTCGCCGCCGCCCCGCGGGTGACAGCGCACCTCGACGCACGCCAGATCGCGGCCCTGCTCGACCCGACCGCCTATACCGGCCTCTGCGCGGAGATGGCGCGCGAATCGGCCATCCGGGCGCGCCAGGCGGCGGCGGAGATTGCCGGGGGTTAGAGCGGTCTCCGTTCAGGTCGGATCACCCAAAACCGTCATGGCCGGGCTTGTCCCGGCCATCTACGTGGATCCCCGGGACAAGCCCGGGGATGACGGATTGGGGGATGTGAACGGAACTGAGTGGACTCCGCTCTAGCCGAACAGGCGCTCGCCCTGTTCGTCGATTAGCTGCCGGGCCTTGGCGATCGAAAAGTCGACCGCCCCCTCCCGGCTCGAATGGGTTTCGGCGCGGACGAAGCGGTGCTGCTTCGTTTCGCCCCGAACCTCCTTCTCGATGACCCCGCAGGACTGAAACTGCCCCGCCCGCCGGTAGGGCGTCGGGCAGATGCGATAGCCGTTGTATTCAATCCACTCCTCCGCGGCGTCTTGCGATCCGCCGCCGAAGAGGCGAGTGAGAAGCGCTTTGAGCATCATTCATTGTGCCAAATGCGGGCCCCTGATGCGAGCCATGACGCGAGATTGCTCCGGGTGGCATCGCGCTCTACGATCGTGATCCCGAACGATCCCGGTGGGATGCACGGTCATGCAATTCGGGGCTTCGATCTTTTTCACCGAATACTCGATGTCGCCGGCCGAGCTGGCGATAGCGCTGGAGGAGCGCGGCTTCGACTCGCTGTGGGTGGCCGAGCATTCGCACATCCCGGTCAACCGCCGCTTCACCTTGCCCGGCACGATGGAGCTGTCCGAGCAGTACTACGACGTGATGGACCCGTTCGTCACCCTGACCGCCGCCGCGGTCGCCACCACGCGATTGAAGCTCGCCACCGCGATCTGCCTCATCATCCAGCGCGATACGATCCAGACCGCCAAGCTCGTCGCCTCGCTCGACCAGGTGTCGGGCGGGCGCTTCATCTTCGGCATCGGCGGCGGCTGGAACGCCGAGGAGATGGAGAACCACGGCACGGTCTATGCGACCGGCATGCAAAAGATGCGCGAACAGGTCGAGGCGATGAAGCTGATCTGGACCCGGGACAACGCGGAGTATCACGGCGAGATCGTCGATTTTCCGCCGATGACCAGCCGGCCCAAGCCAGTGCAACAGCCGCACCCGCCGATCATCGTCGGCGGCGCCTTCCGCCACGCCGCGCGCCGCGCGATCCGCTATGGCGACGGGCTCCTGCCGCAAGGCCCCGCCGCCGGGTCCGGCAGCCCGGACGACTACATGCCGCGCTGGCGCCAGATGGCGGTCGAGGCCGGGCGCGACCCAAACTCGCTTCCGGTGACGATCGGCGGCGCCCCGGAAGACCCGGAATTGCTGCGCCGCTACCAGGGTCTCGGCGTCGCCCGGGTCACGGTGCGCCTGCCGGCGGCCCAGGCCGACGAAATCCTGCCGGTCCTCGACCGCTGGGCGGCGCTGATCCGCCAGATCGGTGGGTGATCAGCCGAAATAGCCGCCGCCGTTGACGTGCAGGCACTGGCCGGTGATGAAGCCGGCGTTGTCGGAGGCGAGAAACACCGCGGCGCGCGCGATCTCCTGCGGCTCGGCGATGCGCCCCAATGGGATCGCGCGGCCCCCCGCGGCGATCTCCTCCTCGTTCATGCCGTAGCGCGGCTGGGCGGTGTCGGTGAGACCGGGCGCAATCGCGTTGACCCGGATCCGGTGGGGCGCCAGCTCCAGCGCCATCTGACGGGTCATCGACAGGATTCCGCCCTTGCTGGCGCAGTAATGCACCCCGCGCGGCGACCCGCGAAAGGCCGCGCCTGACGTGAGGTTGATGATTGACCCCGCTCGCCCGGCCGCGACCATCCCCTGCGCCACCGCCTGGGCGCAAAAGCACGCGCCCTTCAAATTGACCCCGAGCACGTAGTCCCAATCGTTTTCCGCCATTTCGAGAAACCCCACGCGCGGGAAGACGCCGGCGTTGTTGACGAGGATGTCGACCGGGCCGAGCCCTTGCGCGACCGCGGCGACCATCGCCTTCACCGCGGCGATCCGCCCGAGATCCGCCCGGACCAGGAATGCCCGGCGCCCCGCCGCCCGCACCCCTTCGGCGACGCCCTGGGCGGCCCCCTCGTCGTCGAGCCAGTTGACCGCGATATCGGCGCCGGCCTCGGCGAATTCGAGCGCCATCGCGCGCCCGATCCCCTGCTGCGCCCCGGTGACCAGGACCACCTTGCCCGCATATGACATGTCGACCCCCCTCGCCCGCTATTCGGCCGGCGCGACTTCCATCCCGGAGCGGGTGACCCGCAGCACCAGGAGCGACGCCAGCAGGCAGGCAACGCCGCTGGTCACAAACGCCAGGAAATAATCGCCGGTCGCGCTGCGCACCGCGCCGGCGCCAAAGGCGGCGAGCGCTCCGCCAACCTGATGGCCGGCAAAGATCCACGAAATGACGACCGGCGTGTCGCGGCGGCCGAAAACCTCGTTGGTCAAGGCGAAGGTCGCCGGCCCGGTTGCGACCCAGTCGAGGCCATAGAAGACCGAGAACAAAGAGAGGCTGACCACATCGAACTGGGTGAACGGCACCACCATCAGGGATAGCCCGCGCAACGAATAGTACCAGAACAAGAGGACGCGCGGGTTGTAGCGGTCGCACAGCCAGCCCGAGGCCGTGGAGCCGATCAGGCTGAAGACGCCGAGCGCGGCCAGGACCCACGCGCCGTTCACCTGCGAGATGCCGCGATCGGCGCAATAGGCGATCAGATGGGTGTTGATCAGTCCGTTGGTCGAGAAGCCGCACACCGCAAAGCTCAACGTCAAAAGCCAGAAATCGAGCGAATGCGCGGCGCGGACGAGCACCGTCAGGGC
>DATCQF010000613.1:0-2118 GCA_036569735.1 Allostellaceae bacterium
GAGACACAGATCGCACCGGTATCGGCGAGGCTTTCCAGCCGGGCGGCGATGTTGACCCCGTCGCCGAGCAGGTTGGCGCCGTCGACGACGACATCGCCGACATGGACGCCGATGCGGAACTGCATCTTCTCGGCGCTGCCCTGCGGCGCCGTTTCCAGCGCCAGAGCCTCCTGCACCGCGACCGCGCATTGGACGGCATCGACCGCGCTGGCGAAATCGGCGACGACGCTGTCGCCGGCGGTGTTGAAGATGCGGCCGCGATTGGCCGTGATCAGCCGGTCGATGATCGCGCGCGACGCCTTGAGCCGGGCCACCGTACCGGCCTCGTCCGCGCCCATCAGCCGGCTGTAGCCGGCGATGTCGGCCGCGAAAATCGCCGCGAGCTTTCGTTCAACCGGTCGATCGGACACGATTGGCGCCTCCCCGCGAGGAGTATAGCGCGACTTTGGCGCCCTCAGACCACTCCCGCCGCGCGCATCCCGGCGATTTCTTCGGCCGAATACCCGAGTTCGGCCAAGACCGCGTCGCTGTCGCCGCCGATTTCGGGCGCGGGACGGCGCAATCGGCACGGCGCGTCGGCGAACTTGACCGGAAAGCCGAGCATGCGGACCGCGCCGTGTCCGGGATGCATCTGAGTCAGCACCATCTCCTGATCCTTTACCTGCGGGTCGGCGAAGACTTCCGCGAGGCCCATGACCCGCCCGCAGGGCACCCCGGCGGCGTTGAGCTTGTCGATCCAGTATTGGGTGGTGCCGCCGGAGAGCCGCGTCTCGACCGCGGCGTCGATCGCGGCGCGGTTGGCGACCCTGAGGTCGTTGGTGCGATAACGCGGATCGCCGCGCAGTTCGGGGGCACCGATCGCATCGACGAGGCGCTGGTAGGATTGTTCCTGGCTCGGCATCAGCGCGACCTCGCCGTCCGACGTTCGGAACATGCCGTAGGGCGCGACGATCGCATGGTCGTTGCCGGTGCGCGTCGGGCAGGTGCTGCGCCACCGCCCGCAGAGCGCATCGCGGAACTCGTCGTAAACTCGCCCGTTACTTATGCACTGACCCGATTCAAACGGTGAAAATCATGCGTAATTCGCTTGTTATTGGTTTCGTTCTCGCCATCGCCGCTACCGGCGCGATGGCGCAGACGCAGACTCCGCCGGCGCAGAGCGGGCCGCAAAACAGCGCGATCAACTCGAAAGACAAGGTCGTGGACGCGCCGGTCAAGGGGCGCAACAGCTATACCGAGGGCGAGGCTAAGTCCCGCATCGAGAAGCTTGGCTTCGTAAATGTCAGCGACCTGACGAAGGACGACAACGGCGTCTGGCGCGGCCGGGCGATGAAGGACGGACGGCAGGTCGAGGTCAGCCTCGACTTCCAGGGCAACGTTGTCCCGGGGATCGCAGGCACGACCGGGCCGGGCACCCCCCTCCCGGGCAATGCCGGCCGGTAAATACCCAACCCCACGCTTCCCACGCAAGGATAGATTCCGATGATCACGATCTCGCGACTGTACGACGACTATAGCACCGCGGCCCGGGCCTACAACAACTTGGAGCGCGCCGGGATCTCGAACAGCGACATCAGCATCATCGCCAATAATGGCGAGGGCTGGTACGAAAAGGCCAGCGAGCCAGGCCGGATCGACAGCGATGGCGACGGGGTCGACGATCGGACCGAGGGTGCGGCTGCTGGCGCCGGTATCGGCGGCGCGGTTGGCGGCGTCGTCGGCCTGCTGGCCGGTCTCGGCCTGCTGGCAATCCCAGGTCTGGGTCCGGTCGTCGCGGCCGGCTGGCTGGTTTCGACCGCCGCGCTGGCTGTTACTGGCGGCGCCGCCGGCGGGCTCATCGGCTCCCTGACTCAGCACGGCGTCGACGAGGACGACGCTCAGGCCTATGCCGAAGGCGTGCGCCGCGGCGGCACCCTGGTGACGGCGCAGGTTCCCGAGGCCGACCGGGCGCGCTGCGAGGCGATCCTCGGCCGCTCGGCGGTCAATATCCGCGAGCGCACCCAGTTGTGGGAGAAGCGCGGCTGGAGCCGGTTCGACCCGAAAGCCCCGCCCTATACCGCCGACGAGATCCGCCGCGAGCGCGAACTCTATCGCGCCCACGTATAACCATCGTTTTCC
>DATCQF010000614.1:0-6731 GCA_036569735.1 Allostellaceae bacterium
GCAATACCGAGATCTACCGGGTCGAGGCGGAGGGCCATGTCACGCTGAACCGCGACGCGCAGACCGTGGTCGGCGACCGGGCGGTTTACGGCGTCGATCAGGCGATCGCCGTCATCACCGGCAAGGGGCTCAAGCTGACCACCGCGACGGACGTCGTGACCGCGCGCGACAGCCTCGAATGGTACGACCAGAAGCAGGTCGCCGTGGCTCGCGGCGACGCTGTCGCGATCCGCAACGGCAAGACGATCAAGGCCGACATCCTGACCGCCTACATGGTCAAGACGGCCCCGGGACAGGCCAAGCCGGGACAGACTAAGCCGGGCCAGGCTAAAGCCGGTGCGCCCGCCGCGCGGCCCGCGCCCGGGGCCGTATCGGGGCCGGCGCCGGCACCGGCGAAACCGCCGCTGACGACTGCCGCCCCTCCCGCCGGGACGCCAGGCCCGGCAAAACCCGGCGCAGCGGGTGCGGAAGCAAAGCCCGCGGCGGAATCAAAGATCAGCCGGGTCGATGCGCAGGGCCATGTCATCATCACCAACGCGCTCGATACCGGGCGTGGCGATTTCGGCGTCTATAACGCCGATACCGGCATCGCGACTCTGATCGGCAACGTCGTCATGGAGCGCGGCAAGGACGTGATCAGAGGACAGCGCGGGGTCATGGATCTCAACAACAACGTCAGCCGCATGATGCCGGGGGGCGCCCCGGGCGCGGCGTCACCCCAGCGGGTCCAGGGCCTCTTTGTGCGCCAGGAAAAGGGTGCGGCATCGGGCGCCGCGCCGGGCCTTGCGCCAAGCCCGACGACCAGCCCTGGCCGCGAGCCGCCAGCGTCGGGCGGCAAGAGCCCGTGATGCGCGGCGCGAGCGGGCAGCCACCGCCGAATTATGCCGGACCGGGCTATGAAGCGCCGGGCTGGCTCGGGCAGGACCGCGGGCCGCGCCTGATTGCCGATAATCACGGGCTTGTCGGCCACGGTCTCGGCAAGAGCTTCAAGCGTCGCCCGGTATTGCGCGACGTCAGCCTCTCGGTGCAGCGCGGCGAGGTCGTGGGGCTCCTCGGCCCCAACGGCGCCGGCAAGACCACCTGCTTTTACATCATCACGGGCCTCATTGCCGCCGATACCGGGACGGTCGAACTCGACGGGCAGGACATCACCGATCTGCCGATGTACCGCCGGGCGCGCCTCGGCATCGGCTATCTGCCGCAGGAGGCCTCGATCTTCCGCGGCCTGACGGTCGAACAGAATATCCGCGCCATTCTCGAGGTCGCCGAGCCCGAGCCCGAGACCCGGGAGGCCATGCTCGACGCGCTGCTGGCCGAGTTTTCGATCAGCCATTTGCGGCGCGCGTCGGCGATGGCGCTTTCGGGCGGCGAGCGGCGGCGTTGCGAGATCGCCCGGGCGCTGGCGACCGAGCCGAACTTCATTCTGCTCGATGAGCCGCTCGCCGGGATCGACCCGATCGCGGTCGGCGATATCCGCGACCTCGTGGCGCACCTCAAGGATCGCGGCATCGGCGTCTTGATCACCGATCATAACGTGCGCGATACGCTGCAAATCGTCGACCGGGCCTATATCTTGCATGAGGGGCATGTGCTGATGGAGGGCGCCCCCGACGAGATCGTCGCCGATGCGGAGGTGAGACGCGTTTACCTCGGCGAAAGATTCAGCCTATAAGCCCGCTCCGATCGGAGCTTTTCGTGAACAAATTCGGTTTTTCGCAACGGCTCGAACTGCGCCAGAGCCAAGCCTTGGTAATGACGCCGCAGCTGCAGCAGGCGATCAAGATGCTGCAGCTGTCGAATATCGAGCTCGCCGATTTTGTCGAGGCCGAGATCGAGCAGAACCCCTTGCTCGAACACGGCGAGCCAAGCGGCGACGAAGCGTCGATAGGCGAAACCGATCCCGTTGTGGCGGAAGTCAATGGCGCGTCAGTGGTGCTGGCCAAGGAGCTCCCGGGTGTCCTGGCCGGAGACCTCGCGGGCGACGCCGCCGAGCATTGGCGCGCTGAATCGGGCGCGGAGGGCGACGGCACCGTTGATCCCGGGGCTGATTTCGGGAGCGATCGCGGCGGTGACTCCCAGCCCTGGCAGACCCGCAGCGGCGGCGCCCCCGGCGGTGAGGACATGCCCGGCATCGACCAGACCGCCACGCGCGCCCGGACGCTGCGCGAGCATCTGAGCGAGCAGATCGGCGCCGATCTGCCGGATCTCGTCGATCGGGTCATCGCCGTCGACCTGCTCGACCAGATCGACGAGGCGGGCTATTTGCGCGATGGCCTCGATGGCGTGGCGGCCCGGCTCGGCTGTGCCGCCGCGCGGGTCGAGCAGGTGCTCGCCCGTTTGCAGGAGTTCGACCCGCCCGGGGTGTTTGCCCGCGATCTGCCGGAGTGCCTCGCCCTGCAGCTGCGCGATCGCAATCGGCTCGATCCGGCAATGCGGCTGCTGCTCGACAACCTGCCGCTGCTTGCGGCGCGCAACGCGCCTGCGCTGTTGCGGATCTGCGGGGTGGACGCCGAGGACCTCGCCGAAATGGTCGCCGAGATCAAGTCGCTCGACCCGCGCCCGGGGCACGCGTTCGACCCGCCGCTGGCTCAGCCGGTGATCCCCGACGTCATCATGCGGGCAGGGCCGGAGGGCGACTGGCTGGTCGAGCTCAACGCCGACACGCTGCCGCGGGTCCTCGTCAATAACCGCTATTTCGCCCGAGTGAGCCGCGCCGTGCGCAGCAAGGCGGAGCGCGAGTATCTGAGCGACCGGCTGCAATCGGCGAATTGGCTGGTCAAGTCGCTGGACCAGCGCGCCACCACGATCCTAAAGGTCGCGAGCGACATCGTGCGCCAGCAGGACGGCTTCTTTCGCCGCGGCGTGCAAGCGCTGCGGCCCTTGATCCTGCGCGACATCGCCGATGCGATCGGGATGCACGAGAGCACGGTGAGCCGGGTCACCGCGAACAAATACATGGCGACGCCGCGCGGCCTCTTCGAGCTCAAGTATTTCTTCACCTCATCGATCGCCGCCTCGCGCGGCGGCGACGCGCATTCGGCCGAGGCGGTGCGCTTCCGGATCCGCGGCCTGATCGCCGGCGAACCCTCGGACGACACCCTTTCCGACGAGCGGATCGTCGAATTGCTCGAAAAGGACGGTGTCGAAATCGCCCGCCGCACCGTGGCGAAGTACCGCGAGGCGATGCGCATTCCCTCGTCGGTGCAGCGCCGCCGCGAAAAAATATTGGCGCCGTGAGCCGGCGTCCCGAATCCCGCGCTTGACCCCATTCCGCGCGATGCCCATTTCGCTGCAGCACCCCGCGCCCTCCCCTCCCCTCCCCCGCGAGCGGGTAAGCGCAGGGTTGGGTGGCGGCGTTGCGAGCGACCCCGCCAAGATTGAGTGGTTTTGAGCCATGCAGGTTACGGTCACGGGCAAGCAGGTCGATGTCGGCAATGCGCTGCGGCGCCATGTCGAATCGGCGCTCGAATCCATCCTCGGCAAGTACTTTGGAACCGCGATCGAAGCGCATGCGGTGTTTGCCCGCGAAGCGCGTCTGATCCGCGCGGATATTTCGCTGCATATCGGGCGCGGCATCGTCATCAACAGCGGCGCGGCGGCGAGCGATCATTATCTGGCTTTCGACGCGGCCGCCGAACGCCTGGCCAAGCAGTTGCGGCGCTACAAGCGCCGGCTGCACGAAGATCACGGGCGGGCGCACCCGCCGGCCGAGCGGCCTGAGATGGCGCGCTCCTTCGTCCTCGCCCCGATCGAGGAGGAGGACGACGCGGCCGGGGACGGTTTGGCCGGGACCGAAGCGGACGCCGCGGACGGCGACGGAGCGCTTGGCGCGGCCCCGGTGGTGATCGCCGAGATGAGCACCGAATTGGCGCGCCTCACGGTCGGCGAAGCGGTGATGCGGATGGACCTTGCGGATGCTCCGGTCCTCTTGTTTCGCAACCGTTCGCACGGCGAGATCAACCTGGTCTACCGGCGCGGCGACGGCAATATCGGGTGGATCGATCCCGCCTTCGATGCGAAAGGCGGCGACAAACAGCCTGACACCCTGTCGCCCGAGACGCAATCGCCCACCCGGTCGCCGGGGCGCCGATGAGCGTTTCGGCACGCACCGCCCGGCGGTGGACCGAGGGGCGGACCGGGAGGCGGAGTTGATGGAAATCGCCGATCTCCTGATCCCGCGCGGCGTCATCGCGCAACTGCGCGTCGGCAACAAGAAGCAGGCTCTGCAGGAGATCGCCCGGCGCGCCGCGACGCTGACCGGGCTTGCCGAGCGCCGCATCTACGATGTGCTCACCGAGCGCGAGCGCCGGGAGAGCACCGGGATCGGCCGGGGCATCGCGATCCCGCACGGCAAGCTCGCCGAATTGTCCCGCCTCTACGGGCTGTTCGCGCGGCTCGAGCGGCCGATCCCGTTCGAGGCAATCGACGACCAGCCGGTCGATCTGGTGTTCGTGCTCTTGGCGCCCGCCGAGGCCGGCGCCGAGCATTTGCGGGCGCTTGCCCGGGTCTCGCGCCTCCTGCGCGACGGCGCGATCTGCCAGAAGCTGCGCGGCACCGACAATGCCGACGCGCTCTACGCGCTCCTCACCGACCGTACCGAGAGCCACGCCGCCTAGCCTGGGCTAGCCGCGCTCTCCGGTGTCGCGCCGGCGCAACACGGCCGCGCTGACCTGGTAGTTGTGGAAGAGCCAGTACGGCTTCTGCATCGATGCCCGCCATTTCTCGAAATCGACAAACGGAAAGGGCAACCGGGCGAGGTGGCGCAACAGGATCCAGGGCCGGCGGCGCACCGTATCGAGATAGGATTCGCTGGAATCGATAATCTGGGACGCGACGACGCGGGTCCCGGGAAACAGCGCAGCCGCCTCGTCGGGGGTCGGGCGATAGAGCGTGTCGATCGGATCGCCGTGGCGCGGATAGCTGCGTGGCACGGTGACGACGATGACCCCGCCCGGAGCGACGAGTTCGACGCAGCGCCGGGCAAATTCTCCGGGGTCGCGCACATGTTCGAGGATGTTGCAGCACAGAAGCGCGCGGAAGCGGCCGGACCCGATCCGGGCGAAATCGGCCTCGTTGAGGAGGTCGGCGCGGATGTCGATCCCGGCGCCGGCGCGGGCATCCAAATGGACGATCTCGACCCCGCGTTCAGCGAGCGGGGTAAAAATGTTGCGCTCGGTCCAGGGCTGCGCCGTTTCGCGGAACTCGGCTGTGCTGCTGCCGACATTGACGAGCGGTGAGATTTGCGGCGTCGGATACGCGGCCAGCCGGTCGCCCACCCACCGCGACTCGATGTCGAACATCCCCTCGGGGTTCCAGCCTCGGCAGGTCAGGGCGGCGCGGTCAGTGCACGCTGACCGGCTCCATGTCGTTTTGCCGAACCATGACGAACGCGAGATCGCGGTTGGCCAAGACGGCGATCCGGGTGCCGTCCGCGGCGTGTACCGCGAACCCCTCGTTACCGTCGTCGACGATGCGCTTGATATAGGCGACATCGTTGATCCCGAGCAGCCCGAGCTCACGCGCCGATAACTGCCGAATTCCCTCGATGAAATGCATCTCGTTCTCCATCACGCCGGCGCTGGGGTGCGCGGCGAGAGACCAATTCCTAGACGTTCGACCAATCTGTTACACGGTGGACCTATCCGAGGACCGCACGCGCAACGGGCGCGGCCCCCCGGTATTGGCCCCGGTGTCGGCGGCGCCGGGTTCGGGTCCGCGGATCGGCACCGTGCGCACCCTGGCCTCGACCGTCGGGCGCACCAGCTCGACATGGAGCAGCCCGTTCTCGAGCCATGCGCCGCGCACCTCGATGCCCTCGGCGAGCACGAAGGAGCGCTGGAACTGACGCCCGGCGATCCCGCGGTGGAGGTAGATGCGCTGGGCATCCTCGGCTTGCCTACCGCGGATCACCAGCTGGTTGTCCTCGACCGTGATGTTCAGATCGGCCATCGTGAAGCCGGCGACCGCCAGGGTGATGCGCAGCTCGTTTTCGCCGAGCTGCTCGACGTTGTAGGGCGGATAGCCGTCGCCGGCGATCTTGTTGACCCGGTCGAGCGCCCGCTCGAAATGCTCGAACCCCAACAGCAGCGGCGAGTTGAACAGCGGCAAGCGCGACATCATCCTTCTCCTCGGCGGCGAGCGAGACAAGCTGCCGGGCCCAGGGGCGGCACCCGGCAACGGACAATAAATGCCTGATTGATTTGGGAGCGCGGGGGCCGCCGATCAAGCGGACCGTGCGCGGCCCCGTTAGCGCGAGGCCCGCTCGGTGAGGCTTTGCCGATGCGATTGCCCTGTTGCGCATCGCCCCGGCCCCCCATATTGAGGCACCAACGCTCACTTCGCCTCGTGGACGGAGATGACGATGTCGAGACGATCGCCGCAAAAGTCCCTGTCAGGGCACATCCTTCAGTGGCGCATTCTGTTGCCTCTGTTTTTCTGCATGGCCCTGGTGCTGGCCCCGAGCCTCGCCGAGGCGCGTGCCGGCAGCTCGTATGGCGGTTCGTCGTCCGGCATGGGTAGCCGCGGCACGCGCACCTTAGAGAACAACGGCGCGGCGCCCGTCACCCGCAGCATGAACCCGAGCCCGAGCGCGAGCAGCCCGCTCTCTGGCGGCGCCGGCATGGGCGCGCCAGCCGTGGCGGGGGGCAGCTTTTTGCAGCGCCACCCGTTCATGTCCGGGATCGCCGGCGGCTTTCTCGGCTCGATGCTGTTCAGCGGCCTCGGCGGCGGGG
>DATCQF010000615.1:0-17728 GCA_036569735.1 Allostellaceae bacterium
ATCGACGTGATCCAGCTCTCGGCCATCACGCTGGCCCAGGCGGGTGGCGCAGCACGACCCGGCCCGGACCGGAAAGCGAGATGACGGCGCCGCCCCGCACCTGGCCGTCGGCGGCGATCGCCGTGGCGCCGGCGCCGGCGACGACAAGACGCTGCCCGGGGCGCCCCTCGAATGGCAGGGAGAGCGTGCCCGCGGCCCCGAAAAAGCGCTTTTCGGCGGTGCCCGGCCGCAGCACCGAGGGCGCTCCGGTCAGCGGCACAAAGGACACCGCCATCGGCAACGGCCGCGCGCCCGGGTTCGCCAGCAGCACCTCGACCCAGCCGCCTTCGAGCGTCCAGCTGGCCGGCGTGCCGCCGGTCCAGGCGGTTACCGCATCGGTGTCCTGCCAGCCGGCGATCGCCGCCGCGCCGGCCGGCAGATCAAGCCGCAGCCGCTTCCCGCCGGCGGAGAGGCGCAACGGCACGGCGCTATGCGCGGGCACCGTCGCGGAAAACGACCCTGGTGTCTGCCGCTCGGGCAGGAGGCGCAACTCGCCGGTCTCGATCCGCAGCCGCAAGCCGTCTCCGCCGGCGGCATTCCATGCTCGGACCGGGTTCGGACCGGCGATCGCGAAGGCGGTGCCCGGTGCGACGCCCATGCCGCGGCTCGCGCCACTGGAAATGCTGCTCGGCGTCGAACAACAGCGGGTGCGGCCCGTGCCCTTGGAGAACCGCCTCCGGCTCCTTGCGCGCCAGCCGGTCGATAACCCGGGCATCGACCGCTATCGGGAGGACCAGCACACGGTAACGCCCCGGCGACAGCGTCCGGTCGATGCTCGACAAATCGCCTGCCGGGACGATCGGCCATCCCTCCGCGTCCTCGAGCCGAGCGGTAAACTCCCGCCCGAGCCCCAAGAGGTCGAGGTGATAATTCCCCGCCTCGGTGATCTCGATCGGAAAGGCGGCGCCACTCCCCGCCGGCAGCGCCGCGCGGACGCTGCCTCCCGGCACCAGGGTGGCGCGATCGAGCAATGGCGCCGGATTGGCGACAATGCCGGCGCGCCCGAAGGACTCCTTGGCGGCGACCGTCACGCGATAGCGGCCGGCGCTCAGGTAGCTCTGCAACAGCATGTTCTGGCCGCGGCCGTTTGCCGCCTGGTGATCGATCTCGGCGATAAACGGCGTGCCGACCCATCCCTCGGTCTTGAGGCGCCCGAGCGTCTCGACCCGGTAGAGCCCGCCCTCACCGACCGCAAAGGCAAAGCTGCGCCGCTGGTCCTCGGCGAGGTCGAAGAAGCGAGGCCGACCGGCTTCGAGCGGCGCCGCCGGCGATGACGCCAGGGCGGGAACCGGCGCATTCGCCGCCGCAATCGGCGGGTGCCAGGCCAGGATCACGGTGCGGGGCCGGTCCGCCGCAGCCACCCAGGCCGTGCCGACCTCTTTGCCGGCTGTCTCGTGCGGGGCGCGCAATTCGACCGCTGCTGCCCCTTCGCCGATCACCGTCGCGACCAGCCGGCCGGTTGCCGGCAGCCGAACCGGCAGTTCCACCGCCTCCTGCGCCGCCACCGTCACGGTCAATGGCGCCGCTTCGAGATCGACCGGCAGTTCGCGCGCCGCCAGCCCCACCGCCACCCCGGGGCCGTCGCCGCTAACGAGGCTCAGCCGCTGTCCGGGCAGCACTGTCTGTTGCCCGAAAGCGATCACCGGGGAGGGTGGCTGCGGGGCGCTCGGGCGGTCGGGGAAGAGGCCCGGCGGGCCGATGGTCAGGTCGAGCGGGCCCGACGCGCCATCGACGGGCTTCAGCCGCAGCACATACCATCCGGCGGCGAGGTCCCATTCCGATGGCGCAGCCCCATCGCCGCGCCGCGCAAACCGCTCGCCGCCCAGGGTATCGATCGCCGGTTCCACGGTCAGGCCCTCGGCGCGCACCGCGATCGGCCCGCCTTCGGTCACCTCGAGCAGCAAGGAGCTCGACCCGCGCAGGTTGAAGCGCCAGCGCCATGCCTGCCCCCGGCCGACACGCGGCGCCGAACCGGCGACCGCGACGGTGCCTTGCGCCGGGTCGTGGCGCAGCAAGAGGGCTGTCGCCGGGAGTTCGTCGCCGCCGGTCCCGACGGTCTCGGCCGCAAGCCACCACGCGCCGGGGCTCGCCAGGCTGCGCGATCCGGTGAGACGGAAGCCGCGCAGCGCGAACTCCTGCCCTTGCGACCCGGTGACCTGGACCTGCCGCCTGCCGGTTTCGGCGGCGGTGACGCCGACCGTCGCATTGGGCTCGCGGCTGTTCTTGGCGATCGCCGCCTGCCCCAGCAGCCGGCTGTCGTCTCGCACGCTCAGCCGCACCGGCGCCGCATCGGCGAGGTCGAGCCGGAAGCTCGTCTCGTGCGAGCCGACTTCGTAGATCTGGCTGCCGAACGGCCCGATATGATCACGCACCCAGCCGTCCGCCAGCGCCGGCGCGCTGCCGATCCGCAGATACAGCGGCTGGGCGGTACCGCCATCGGCCCAGGCCAGGGCCGGGCCGCCATAGGCGGTGATCAGATAGCTGCCCGGCTCGACGGTGCCGTCCAGCAGCAGATCGGTCAGCGGGTGACCGCGGGTGGGCTCGATCGTTCCGGCGGCGGCCTCGATCGGTGCGAGATCGGTGCCGTCGCGCCACAGGCGCAGATCACGCAGGCTGCGGCCGGCGGCCTCGATGCGAACCCGCCCCGGCGCACCGACAATCATCCGGAAGGAGCGCTGCTGCAGGTCGCCGAGATCGGCTGTCACCTCTTCTGCGGGCGCAGGTGGCGCGGCCGCGGGCGGCCCGCGATCACGGAACGGCACCACCGAGAGGTGCGTCTCGCCCTGTGCGCCGGGGGCGCCGAACAGGCGCAATTTGTAGGTGCCGGCATCGAGCAGTTGGTCGATGCGCCCGTCGCCGGTCCCCGCCTCGCCGGCGAGTTCGGAAGGGCCGGTCAGCATGTCGACCAGCTGCAATGCGGTCCCGGTCGGGCTCTCCGCCTTGATCGCGAACCGCCCCGCCCGCGTCACCCGGAGCAGCGTGGCATGCTCGCCGGCTGTCGGCAGCCGGTCCTGGTCGAGGGCGGCCTCGGCCGCCGGCGGGGCGTCGGCTGCGGTTGTTTGCGCCAAGGCCGGGACGGCGGCGCAAAGGACCAGCGAGCAGGTGAGCCGCGCCAACCACCCGCGTCGCATGGGTTCCTCTTTCTGACGCCGTGTCGCGTTACTAACGCCGTGTCGCGCCTATTGGACGGCCAAATTCACGCCATTTCAAGTCACGCCAGGCGGACCGGCGAGCGTCAACATCGCGCGTCCGACGCAGCGTTTATGTCGCGGGAGCCGATGCCGAGGACGAGGTGCCGGCGCTGCTATGGCTCGCCGGCATCGAAATGCTTGAGCGCGAGGGTCAGCACCGCCCGCTTGTCGGGGTCCGAAAAGCGCAGTGCCTCCAGTTCGATCTGGCTCGCGAGCTCGTTGCGCAGCGCATCCCTGCCGAACACCGGCAGGCGCCGACAATCCTCGTCGAACTCGGCGAGGATCTCGCGCAGCTTGGCCTTCCAGGCCCCATTATCGGTGGATGCCCTCGCCAGGCAAAGGAGCTGGCCGTGATATCGCCCGTAAAGCCCATCCATCGCCGTCATCCCTGTCTGCTCGCGCGGGCCACCATCCCTGCCGGCCCGCCGCAGCGATGATTTCCATCCATCGAGTATGACTGTCTGTCTCGTATCGTCGATGGATCAAACCTCATATGTCAAGAACAGAACACCAAGATTTTTACCCGGTGGTTGACCCGCCAAACCGGATGCGCTAGCTATCGTGCGTCGACCGGCCCGATTGGTTCCGCGCATGCTTGGGAGCGTTCGCCAGTGATGAGCTACCGATTCGCTATCGTAGTCTTCCGCGATTCGATGATCGGCAGCCGCCGGTAATGTAACGTCGAAGTACACAATCGAAATTTTGCTGCCGAGCCGACGTGCGAGAACTGCTGTTTTCACTCGCTCTATTGTTCCTGGGCGGTCTGATCGCGATCGCGGTCCGGCGCCGCACCGGCATGGCCCAGCTCGCCGGCCAGATCGGGGCGATCGCGGGCTCCGCCCTGGGGCTGGTCGCCGCGATCCGCGTGCTCGTCTCCGGAGACGTGCAACAGCTCTCCGGCACCTGGCCGATGCCGGGCGGCAGCCTCCATCTCGAGATCGACGCGCTATCGGCGTTCTTCCTGCTTCCGGTTTTCGGCCTCTCCGTGGTGACCGGACTGTACGGTCGCAGCTATCTCGCGGGTCGCGACGCCGGGCGCGGTGAAGGATCGGCGGCAACCTGGTTCCATCTGAATTTGCTGACCGCCGCGATGGCGCTGGTGATCACCGCGCGCGATGGCCTCCTCTTCCTGCTGGCCTGGGAGCTCATGGCCCTCGCCCCGTTTTTTCTGGTCATCTTCGACGATCGCCAGGCCAGCGTGCGGCACGCGGCCTGGACCTACCTGGCGGCGACGCATCTGGGGACCGTCTTTCTCCTGGTCATGTTCGTCTTGGTCGGCGGGCTCGCCGGTACCTCGGATTTCTCGGGTTACGCCGCCGTCTTGAGGGACAACCCGACGCTGTCGTCCGGGGTGTTCGTGCTGGCGCTCGTTGGCTTCGGGTCGAAGGCCGGCATCGTTCCGGCCCATGTCTGGCTTCCCGAGGCGCACCCGGTGGCGCCGAGCCACGCCTCGGCCTTGATGTCGGGGGCGATGATCAAGGTCGGGATCTACGGGCTTGTCCGCATCCTGACCCTGCTCGGAACCCCGCCGGCGTGGTGGGGCTGGGTGCTGATTGCCGCCGGCGCGTCGAGCGGCGTCCTCGGCGTTCTCTATGCCGTGGCGCAGCACGATCTGAAGCGACTCCTCGCCTATTCCAGCGTCGAAAACATCGGGATCATCCTGCTCGGCCTCGGAGTGGGCGTGCTCGGGCTCGCCCACGGGATGACCACCCTTGCGGTCATCGGTTTCGCCGCGGGCCTCCTCCACGTCCTCAACCACTCGATCTTCAAGGGGTTGTTGTTTCTTGGCGCCGGCGCGGTCCAGCACGCCGCCCACACGCTCGAGCTCGAGGAACTGGGCGGCCTCCTGAAGCGGATGAAGTGGACCGGGACCACCTTCCTCGTCGGCGCCGCCGCGATCGTCGGGCTGCCGCCGCTCAACGGTTTTGTCAGCGAGTTCCTCTTGTTCTATGCCGGCTTTCTCGGGCTGGTTCAGCCGACGGTGAATGTCGCGGTCGCCGGGTTGATCACGCTGGTTGCCATGGGGCTGATCAGCGGCCTCGCCGCGGCGTGTTTCGCCAAGGCGTTCGGCATCGTGTTTCTCGGCTCCGCGCGCAGCCACGAGGCGGCGGAGGCGCATGAAGCGGCTTGGCCGATGTGTGCCGCAATGGCGATCCCGGCGGTTTTGTGCGTGGCGATCGGCCTCGCCGCACCGCTGGTCGTATCGTCGCTGGCGAGCGTGGTGGCGGGAGCGAGCGGCCTCTCGGAGGGCCAGGTCCGCGCATCGCTCGGGGTGGTTACCGCGTCGCTGGGGATCGTGGTGGCGGTCTTTGCCGTCCTCGTTGTTGTCGCTGGGCTGGCGTGGGTGCTGCGCGCCCATCGCCTGGCCCGGGCCGGAACCCGGCGTGCGCCGGTATGGGGTTGCGGCTTTCTGCGGGGAACGCCCCGCATGCAGTACACGGCATCCTCATTCGCCCAGCCGCTGACGACGCAGTTTCGCCTGTTCGTCAGAAATCGCGAAACCCTGGTCCCGCCGAGCGGCTACTTTCCGGTTCGCTCCTCCTATGCGAGCGACAGCGGCGACCCGTTCCTGCGGCTCTTGTTCGTGCCGAGCTTTCGCTGGTTCAGCCAGGCGGTGAGCCGGATGAACGTCGTCCAGCAGGGCCACACCCACGTATACGTCCTCTATGTCGCGGCGACGCTGATCGTCCTTCTGATCTGGGGCAGTTTCTGAGCCATGTCGGCAGCCCATTGGTTCTTCTCGCCCGTGTGTGCGCTCCTCTTGGCCCCGCTGCTGTTGGGGATCGTCAACCGGACCAAGTCCTTTGTCGCCGGAAGGCGCGGACCGCCACTCGTCCAGCCCTATCGGGACATCGCCAAATCGCTGCGCCGGGGAGCGGTCTACGGCGAGGTGACGGGCTGGGTGTTTCGCCTGGGACCGGTGGTGAACCTGGCGACCTTGGTGGCGGCCCTCCTCGTCCTGCCGTTCGGCGGGGTTGGGGCGGTGGTGAGTTTTCCCGGCGACCTGATCGTTCTCGCCGGGCTGTTCGCGCTCGGCCGGTTCGGCACCGTGCTGGCGGCGCTCGACACCGGCTCCAGCTTCGAGGGAATGGGCGCGAGCCGCGAGGTGCATTTTGCGGCGCTGGCCGAACCGGCGCTCCTAGTCGCGCTGGCAACGCTCGTGCGGGTCACCGGCGCCTTGTCGCTGACCGACATCTACGGCGCGGTCTCGCTCGCAACCTGGGCTCGTGCCCTCCCGGCGCTCGCATTGGTCGCGATGACCCTGGCAGTCCTGGAACTCGTCGAGAATACCCGGATCCCGGTGGATGACCCAACGACGCACCTCGAACTCACGATGATCCACGAGGTCATGGTGCTTGACCATAGCGGTCCGGATTTCGGCCTTATCCAGTACGGCGCCGCGCTGAAGCTGTGGATCCTCGGCGCGCTGTTTGTCGGCCTGGTGGTGGTGCCGCTGCGCAGCTTCGGCCTGTGGCTCGATGGCGCGGCGGCGCTCCTCGGCATGGCGGGCCTGGCGGTCGCCATCGGCATCGTCGAGTCGGCGATGGCGCGCTATCGCCTCGTGCGGGTGCCGCAATTCATCGTCGGGGCCGCGACGCTCTCGGTTGTCGCCTTCATCGTGCTCCTGGTCTGACCGCCCATGCCCGCAATGCTCGACACCATCCACGCGATCGGCCTCGTCAGCTGTTTCGCCCTCCTCGGAACCAGCCGCATCGGCGCCTGCATCCGCTGGCTGTCGCTCCAGGGCATCGTTTTCGGGCTGGTGCCGCTGCTCGCCCATGACGATGGCATTGGCCTCCGCGTGATGCTGCTGGCCGGCGGCAACATCGCATTGAAGGGGATCATCTTCCCGTGGGTCCTGTTGCGGCTGCGGTCGCGCACCCTCTATCCCCGCGAGGTCGAGCCGTTTGTCGGGTTTGTCGCGTCGATCCTCTTCGGCATCATCGCGCTGGGATTGTCGGTTTGGCTCGCGCTTGAGCTGAAGCCGGCCTTGCCGCACGCGCCTTTTCTGATGCTCGAAACCGCGATCTTCGTCATCTCGATCGGCCTCTTCATGATCATCAGCCGGCGCAGCGCGCTGATGCAGGTGATCGGCTACCTGATGTTCGAAAACGGCATTTTCGTTTTTGGCGTCATCACCGTCGTCGAAACCCCGCTGCTCGTCGAATTGGGGGTGTTGCTCGATGCCTTCGTCGCGGTTTTCGTGATGGGGATCGCGATATTCCACATCAACCGCGAATTCGGGTCGATGGATGTCGATCAGCTCAACGCGCTGAGGGGCTGATAGTGTTCGCGGACTATTCGATATTCGCAATGCTCGCCCTGGCGATTTTGGGGGCATTGGTCTGTCTGGCGCTGCCGCGGCCGCGCCATGTCCTCAGGCTGATCGTCCTGGTATCGGCGATCGAATTGGGGCTCGCCGCCAATGTGTGGGTGGGCGTCCTCGGCAACGGGTTTGTGACCGCGGCCGACGGGTGGTTTTACATTGACGCCTTTTCCGCCTTCTACCTGATCGTCCTCGTTCTGGTGTTTCTGCTCAGCTCAGCCTTTGCAGGCGTGTATTTCGCGCACGAAACCGGCGAGCATGGATTTACGCTCACGGTTGCCCACCGCTTTGGCGCGCTCTGGCTCGGCTCGCTGACGGCGATGATGCTGGTCCTCGTCTCCAACAATCTCGGCATCATGTGGGTCGGGATGGAGGCGACCACGCTCTTGAGCGCCTTCCTGATATCGCTGCATCCGAGCCGCCTCTCATTGGAGGCGATGTGGAAGTACCTGATCATCTGCTCGGTCGGGATCGCCTTCGCCTTCATCGGAACGATCTTTGCCGCGGCGTCGGTGCAAACCGCGGGCGGCATCCCGGCCGACGCGTTGTTCTGGACGAGGCTCGCCTCCGCCGACGTACAGCTCGACCCGCTCCTGATGAAATTCGCCTTCATCTTCATTCTGGTCGGCTATGGCACGAAAACCGGTCTCGCACCCATTCACTCATGGCTGCCCGATGCGCACAGCCAGGCGCCGACCCCGGTGTCGGCAATGTTCTCCGGATTTCTCTTGAACACCGCGCTCTACTGCATCATGCGCTTTGTCCCCCCGGCCCGGCATGCGTTGGGCGCCGAGTTCACCAATGAGTTGCTGATCTTCTTCGGGACGCTGTCGATCCTGGTGGCGGCGGGCTTTATCGTCTTTCAGCGCGATGCCAAGCGCCTCCTCGCCTACCACAGCGTCGAGCATCTCGGCATCATCACCCTCGGGTTCGGGCTGGGGCCGCTGGGCACGTTCGCCGCCCTCTTCCACACGCTCAACCACTCGGTATGCAAATCGCTCGCATTTTTTGCGGTCGGGCGCCTGGGCCAGGAATTCGGCAGCCACGAAATGCATGCACTGTCCGGCGCCTTGCGCGCCGACCGGCTGTGGGGGATCGCGTTACTCGGCAGCGTGCTCGCGCTGATCGGCGTCGCGCCGTTCTCGGTCTTCATGAGCGAATATCAGCTGTTGCGCGCCGCCGCGGGAGCCGGCAAGTGGCTGGTCCTCGTGCTGTTTCTCGCCGCGAGCAGCGTCGTCTTCCTGTCGGCGCTGCGCCACCTGATCGACATGGCCTACGGCGATCCCAAATTGCCCATGGCGGATGGGGCGGCGGATGCGTGCCCGGGCGCGCAAGACGGCAAGGCGGGAATCCTCATTGTCGTGTCGGCGATCGGCCTCCTCGTACTCTTAGGGCTGTGGATGCCGGTGTGGTTTTCGGGGGCGCTCGTGAGCGCCGCCGCGGTGCTGGGAGCCCGGGTGTGACGCGGCTTCTCACGACCGGCAACGCGGTGCCGGTGGCGACCGCGGCCATCCCCGTCGCCGACACCGACTCGTTCCGCGGCGAGGTGCTGTCGGGGATCGCCGAGGGCTGGCGGCTGCTGCTCCTCATTGGCCTGTCGCAGGATCAAGCGGGCACCCGGCTGCTGGCGGCGCTGGCCGACGACGCGCACGGCGAGATCGGCCTCGTCGCAACCGTGGTGGGGAAAAACTATCCGGCACTGACCCCGGATTGCCCGGCCGCGCATCACTTCGAGCGCGAGATCCACGAGCAATGGGGGGTCCGCCCGGAGGGTCACCCGTGGCTCAAGCCGGTGCGCTTTCCGCGGGGTGGCCCGGCCATTGGGGAAGTCGATTTCTTCCAGGTTTCCGGGGCCGAGATCCATGAAGTCGCGGTGGGCCCGGTGCATGCCGGGATCATCGAGCCCGGGCATTTCCGCTCCAACTGTCACGGCGAGCGCGTCCTCCATCTCGAAATCTCGCTGGGATACCAGCACCGCGGCGTCGAAGAGGCGCTGCGCGGCGGACCCGACAAGCGCACCGTCCACCTCGCCGAGACGATCGCCGGCGATACCACCGCGGGCCATGCGACAGCCTATTGCCAGCTGGTCGAGGCGCTTTCCGCCACCGCCTGCCCGCCGCGGGCGCTCGCCCTGCGTACGGTCGCGCTCGAATTGGAACGCATCGCCAATCATATCGGCGATCTGGGCGCACTGGCGGGCGATGTGGGCTTTCTCCCGGCGTCCGCCTATTGCGGCCGGCTGCGCGGCGATGTCTTGAACCTGACCGCGCAGCTGTGCGGCAGTCGGCTTGGCCGGGGCTGGATCCGGCCGGGCGGCGTCGCGCGCGAGCCCGGGGCCGAGGTTCTGCGCGAAGTGAAGCAGCGGCTGCACGAGGCGGAGCGCGACATGCGCAATGCGGTCGAACTCCTGTGGAAGTCCTCCTCGGTCAGGGCGCGGTTCGAAAGCACCGGCACGCTCGGCCGGCAGGCGGCGGCCGATCTGGGCATCGTCGGCCCGCCGGCGCGCGCCAGCGGGATCGACCGCGATTGCCGGCGCGATTTTCCCGCACCTCTCTACCAGGGCAGCCGCCCGGTCATCGCCGTGGGCGAGAGCGGCGACGTGTTCGCCCGCGCGTTCCAGCGTTGGCAGGAAATCGAGAACTCGCTTGCCTTCCTGGCCCAGGTGCCGGATCAGCCGCCACAGGGCGAACCGATGACCACCGTCGGAGCCTTGGCCCCGGACCACCTCGCGCTGTCGCTCGTCGAAGGCTGGCGCGGCGAAATCGTCCATCTCGGCATGACCGATGCGGCGGGACGGTTCGCGCAGTACAAGATCGTCGATCCGTCGTTCCGCAACTGGTTCGGGCTGGCGATGGCGATGCGCGGCCAGACGATCTCCGACTTCCCGCTGTGCAACAAGAGCTTCAACCTGTCCTATTGCGGGCACGATCTGTAGAAACGGCAGGACAACATGTTCAAGGCGCTGCTGGCGCGCGCTCGGCAAGGCTACCGCACGGCGAACTATCCGGCGCACGACCCATCGCTGCCGGCGCTGTTTCGCGGGCGGCCGGTGCTCGACCCCGAGAAATGCGTCGACGGCTGCGCCCGGTGCATCGATGTCTGTCCAACGGATGCGTTGCAGCTGTCCGCCGCCGGACCCGAACTCGATCTCGGCCGGTGCATCTTCTGCGGCGAGTGCGCGACCGCCTGCCCGGGGAACGCGATCAGCTTTACGCAAGACTGGCGGCTTGGCGCATCCGAGCGCGCCGGGCTGGTGGTGACCGGCGACCATCCAGTGCATGTCGAGGCGGCGAGCCGGGAGCTGCGGCGGCTCTTGGGCCGCTCGCTGCGCTTGCGCCAGATCAGCGCCGGAGGCTGCAACGGCTGCGAGGTCGAAGTAAACGCGCTCGGCAACGTGGTCTTCGACTCGAGCCGCTTCGGGATCGAATTCGTTGCGTCGCCCCGCCATGCCGACGGCATCCTCGTTACCGGTCCGCTCACCGCGAACATGAAGGAGGCCGCGCTCCTGACCTACGCGGCAATCGGCGAGCCCAAGCTGGTCATCGCGGCCGGCGCCTGTGCGATATCGGGCGGCCTCTTCCGGGGTCACCCGGAGGTATGCGACGGGATCGAGGAGGCGTTTGCCGTCGATCTCTACGTTCCCGGTTGCCCGCCGCATCCCTATACGATCCTCGACGCGCTCTTGCGACTGCTCGGCCGGTGCTGATTGCGGCCGAGCGCAGGCTAAAGATGTTCCAGCCCCTAAAACTCAAGTATGATGAGTCAGCCATGCAGCAGATTTCACCGATTGACCTTTCATCATCCGATGCCGGGGGGCGGCGTTGCTGACCGCGGCGCAAATGAGGGCGGCCCGGGCGCTGGTCGGGATGGAACAAAAGGCCCTTGCCGCGGCGTCCGGGGTCTCGCTGCCGACCATCCAGCGCATGGAAGCCAGCGACGGCGTCGTGCGCGGCGTCATCGACAGCCTGATGAAGGTCATGGCCGCGCTTGAGACCGCCGGGATCGAATTCATCAACGAAGGCGCAACCAGCACCGGCGGCGGCAGGGGGGTTCGGCTGCGCCAGCGCCCCCAGCGCCCCCAGTGATCAATCGCCGAGCCATCCTCGCCGCGGCGGCCTCGATCCTCGCGCGTTGCTGAGCCGGGCCGCGCCGGAGTATCGTTTCCCCAACCGGGAGAAAGGATCCGACGATGCCGAAAATTGCCGCCGAGCGCCTGGAAGTGATCGGTCGCGCGCTGTTCGAGGCGGCGGGGACGCCGGCCGACGAGGCGAGCCTCGTCATGCGCCACATCGTCGGGGCCAACCTCGTCGGCCACGATTCGCACGGGGTCATCCAGATCCCGACCTATATCGAGCGCATCAAGGTCGGCCACATCGTGCCCGGCGCGCCCTGGGTCATCACCAAGGAATCTGCCACGACGACCGTCGTCGACGGCCATTGGGGGTTTGGCTATGTCGTCAACGAGCGGGCGATGCGCCTCACCATCGAGAAAGCGCAGAAGAGCAACGTCGCGGCCGCGACGGTGTTTCGCCAGGGCCATATCGGGCGCCTCTCGAGCTATACCCAGATGGCGGCGCAGGCCGGCATGATCGGGCTCATCACCGCGGATTCCGGGCGGTCTCCGAAAGCCGTCGCGCCGTTCGGCGGGAGGGAGGCGCGGCTCGGCACCAACCCGATTTCGATGGCGATCCCCTCCGACCTCGAGGCGCCGCTCTACCTCGACATGGCAACTTCGGCCGCCGCCGCGGGCAAGATCGCGGTTGCCGTCGCGCGGAACGAGCCGGTGCCGCCGGGCTGGGTCATCGACAGCGACGGCAAGCCGACGACCGACCCGCGCCAACTTCGCCAGGGCGGCGCCCTCCTGCCGCTGGGCGGCCCCGACGGCGGCTACAAGGGCACCGGGCTCGCCGTCATGGTCGAGATCCTGTGCGGATTATTGACCGGGCTCGGCTTTGGGGTCGAGCCGACCGGGCGGCACAATGACGGCTGCTTCATGGCGGTCTTCAAGGTCGATGCGTTCCGCCCCTTGGCCGAGTTCAAAAAGGAGGTCGGCGAGTTCGCCCGCTACCTCAAGGAAACCCCGCCCTCCGAAGGGAGCTCGGGCGTCCTCTACCCCGGCGAGATCGAACACCGGCGCGAGCAGGACCGCCGCGCCAACGGCATCGACGTCGAGGATGCGACGTGGTTCAAGCTGCGCACCCTCGCCGAGGGCTACGGCCTGACCGACCAGCTCGAACTCAACGATCTTGATTGAGGCTCGCAGGATGATCGGGGCCCCGCTGAGCGACGACCGGCTGACCCTCTACGGCAGCTTTACGTCGAGTTCGAGCTACAAGCCGATGCTGTATCTGGCGTTGGCCGGGGTGGCGTTTTCGTTCCGCACGGTCAACCTCAAGATCGGCGTGCAGAAGGAGGCCGAATATCTCGGGATCAACCGCTGGGGCGTCGTCCCGTCGCTGCGCCACCGGGGCCTCGTAATCCTGCAATCGAATGTGATCCTCGATTATCTGGCGCGCACGACCGGGCATTTCGAGGGCGCCACCGAGCAGCAGCGCTGGCAGGCGCGGGAATGGCTGTCGTGGGAGGCCGACCACATCACCGCCGTCGCCAAGGTGCGCCACTCGGCACGGTTCCGCGCCTCGCACCCCGAGGTCATCGCCGAATACCGCCCGAAGGCCGAGGCGGCATTGTCGTTTGTCGACGACACGGTCAAGGACCGCCCTTTCCTCCTCGGCGACCACTGCACGATCGCCGATATCGGCTGCTGGGGCCGCATGGTGTTCATGGCCGAGGGCGGCTTCGAGATCGCCCGATGGCCCCATCTCGAAGCCTGGGCAAACCGCTTGAAGGCGATGCCCGGCTTCGCGCTGCCCTACGATCTGATCCCGAGCAAGGACCGCGAATACGAGGCCGCCCCGCATTACGCGCCACCGTGAAGCCGCCCGGGTGACGACGCCCCCGCTGGGTTGCCGGCGCTTATATCCGAGTCAATTCGCGTTGAGTCATCTCGCGGGCTCGGGCACCTCACCCTTCCGACACAAAAGATTTGCATTCCCGGCGGAAGCCGGGATCCACCCGTCAACAATTCGATCCGCAGAGCGGTGGATCCCGGCGCTCGCCGGGTATGCTATTTGAATTGATTGCGCTATCGCTCAGAGCATTCTGACTTGTGTATTACTTTCAGGGATGCTTGAAGCGGGTGACCAGGCCGGCCGAACCCTTGACGTAGTCCTTGAGTGCGGTCGACCCGGTCCGGAAAGTTATTCAATCGCGGCCACCCGAGGGCGTGCCGGCGTGCATCGCCTTGGTGCGGTAGGCAAGACTAAAGGCGAGACGGTATCATATGTAGGCGACAGTTTCTGGGGAGCAGCTTGGATGACGGGATCGCGACAATTGCGGCTGGGTGCGTTCATGCGCCCGGTTGGCATCCATACTGCTTGGTGGCGCTATCCCGGCGCCTACCCCGACGCCAATTTCAACCTGAAGCATCTCGTCCGCTTTGCCCAGACGCTGGAGCGCGGCCGCTTCGATGCGTGGTTCATGGCCGATCATCTGGCCGTCCTCAACATGCCGATGGCGGCCTTGAAGCGCAGCGCGACGGTGACCTCGTTCGATCCGCTGACGTTGTTGCCGGCGCTCGCGATGGTCACCGAGCATCTCGGCCTCATTGCGACAGCGTCCACCACCTTCGAGCCGCCCTACCTGATCGCCCGCCGGTTCGCCTCGCTCGACCATATCAGTGGCGGGCGCGCGGCATGGAATTTGGTCACCACCTCCAACCCCGACGCGGCGCTCAATTTCGGCATGACCGATCACATGGATCACGGCGAGCGCTATCGCCGCGCCCGCGAGTTCTTCGATGTCGTGACCGGGCTGTGGGACAGCTGGGCCGAGGACGCCTTTGTCCGCGATGTCGATGCCGGCCTCTACTTCGATCCCGAGCGGCTGCACGTGCTCGACCACCAGGGCGAATTCCTCTCGGTGCGCGGCCCCCTCAATATCGCCCGCCCGATCCAGGGCTGGCCGGTCATCGTCCAGGCCGGGTCGTCCGACGCCGGTCGCCAGCTCGCCGCCGAAACTGCGGAGGTCATCTTCGCGAGCGGCGGCAATCTGGCCGATGCGCAGCGCTTATACGCCGATGTGAAGGGCCGCATGGAGATGCTCGGGCGCGCGCCGGACCACATGAAGATCATGCCCGGCGCCCTGGTCGTGGTCGGCGACACCGCCAGCGAGGCGCGCGACAAGCGGGCCCTCCTCGACAGCCTGGTGCACCCCGATAGCGGCATCGCCGCGCTGTCGATCGCGCTCGGCCACGATGCCTCCGGGTTCGACCTCGATGGCCCCCTGCCCGACGACATCCCGGAGAGCAATGCCTCGAAGAGCGGCCGGCAGCGGGTCATCGACCGCGCCCGGCGCGACAATCTGACGGTCCGGCAATTGGCCCGCATCCTCGGCGCCTATGGCGGGCTGTCCCTGGTCGGAACCCCGGCGATGATCGCCGACCAGATGGAGGAGTGGCTCTACAGCGCGGCCTGCGACGGGTTCAACATCATGTTCCCGTACGTCCCGGGTGGCCTCGACGATTTCGTCGACCGGGTTGTCCCCGAACTGCAGCGCCGCGGCCTCTTCCGCCGCGAATACGAAGGCCGGACCTTGCGCGAAAACCTCGGATTGCCGCGCCCGGAGAACCGCTTCTTCTCAAGATCCGCCAACTGACGGGCCGGCGCGCGCCTGGTCGGGAGTGATCGAATGACAGCGCTCCGGATGCAGCGACGCGGGACTCACGGGTTTGTTGGCGCGATCGTTGGATTGCTCGTCCTGGCGGCCATCCCGATGTCGGCAGCGGCGCAGGTAAACGGAAAACGGCCCGTGGTCGGGGTGCTGTCGCCGTTCATCGACACGGACAGCCGGTTTCTGAAGGAGTTGCGTGACGGTCTCGAAAAAAATGGCCTGCGTGAGGGTCACGATATCGCGATCGAGTACCGCTCCGCGGAAGGGCGGATCGATCGGCTGCCCATGTTGGCCGCGGAGCTAGTGCAACTCAAAGTCGATATCATCGTGACGGCAAGCGCGCCGGCCATCCGCTTCGTCCAGCAGGCGACCCGGTCCATCCCGATCGTCATGGCGCGTGTCGGCGATGCCGTCAATCAAGGGTTTGTCGCAAACCTGGCTCGCCCTGGCGGCAATACCACTGGTGTCTCCTGGCAGGAGCCGGAACTGAGCGCCAAGCGCCTGGAACTACTGAAGCTGGCCCTGCCCGGGATGGTCCGGGTGGGCATCCTACGGGAAGCATCAGCCGGAGCCGCGTCCGTCGTGGCGGTTCAGCAGGTTGCTCCGAAGCTTGGGATCGTGCCCAGCGCTTTCGAGGTGCGTGACCCCGACGAGTTTCCAACCGCATTCTCGGCGATGACCGATGCCAAGGTAGAAGCCGTCGAGGTCCTCGAAGGGCTGATGATCTTCAACGGTGTCCGCCCGCTCGTCACGCTCGCCGGTGCTCACCGGCTTCCGGCGATTTTCCCCGATATCAGCTTTGTAGAGGCCGGTGGGCTGATGAGCTACGGCCCCGATCTTCCTAAAATCCACCGGCGCATCGCCGAGATCGTCGCGAAAATCCTCAAGGGCGCGCGTCCCACCGACATCCCCGTCGAGCAGCCGACAAAATTCGAGTTCGCGGTCAATTTGAAGACGGCAAAAGCGCTCGGATTGACGATCCCGCGCACCGCCTTGCTGCGGGCCGATGTCGTAATCGAGTGAGGGCCAATCGCTATTTCTGCGTCGCCGGCAGGACCGCCGGAATGCCCTCCTCGCTGATATTCGCCTGAAGCAGCACGAGCGGGCTGTCGCCCGGATTCGCCCACTGGTGAACCCAGCGATAAGGCTCGAAATGTGCCATTGGGGCTACCTTTGGCTCGGTCTTCCCGTCCGCCATAAAGGACCCCGCGCCGGCGAGGACATAATAGAGAGCAGCACCGGACCGATAATGGGCAGGGTTCACGGGCATGCGCGCCGGCAAGGTGACCCGGGTGAGGCTGAACTCGTAAGGTCCGGGTCTTAGGCCGGTCAGTTCGGGCGTGCGATACAGCTCCTCGACCTGGGCCGGCTCGCCAAGCGGCGGCTTCTGTGCGCCGTCGCCTGGCGATAACACGAACACAAGAATGCTCGCTGGATCTGCTCCGGATGCGCTGATTACGGCTGCTTGGCCGGCAGGGATAAACACCCCGCTCCCCGCGGACACGGCTTGGGTAACGCCGTCGATCGTAGCCGTCATCCCGCCCGAGAGCGCGTAAAGCAGGCTGTTCGATCCAGTGTAGGACGCGTGTCCCGCCGCCGGGAGCTGCACCGACAGCAGCCGGAACCGAAGTGGCGTGTCGGTGACGCTGCCGAGACGCCCGGCGGCTAACAGCGCCCGAACCGTATTCGCAGGCTGAGATTGCGCGAATGCCGGCAGCGCCGATGCGGTCAGAATGATGAGGAGCGCCGCACCGGGATGAACACGCATCGTAGGAACCTCCTCGACAGGAGCGGGCGGGCGACATCTAACACCATGGCTCACCACAACACCAACACATCAAGCGAGGATGCCGTGAGTGCATGAGAAGAGCTGTCGGCCCCCGGGCCATTCCGGGCAGCCGTCGCGCACCTGCCTCGGCGTCTCGGCGGCATCGCCACCGTTGCCGGCTCTGGCTTGTTGGTGCCTTGAGCGGCTTCACCGGCTGACATAGGTTCAACGCCTGCAATCGCAGGCATATCGAAGGTCGAGGGGGAGAATATTGATGGATCTGAAGGGAGAGGACGTGGCGCTGCACACCCCGGGCAGGTGGGATCGCGAGGCCGATGTCGTGGTGATCGGCGCCGGCGCGACCGGGCTTCCCGCCGCCATCGTCGCGCGCGAGGCCGGCGCCTCGGTGATCCTGGTCGAGGCGGAAGCGGATATCGGCGGCCACGCCATCACCAGTGGCGGCAATGTCCCGCTCGGCGGAGGCACCAGCGTGCAGCGGCAATACGGCATCGAGGATTCCGCGGACCTGTTGTTCCGCGACTCTGACCGACTGGTCGGTGGTCGGACCCAACGGCTTTCCGGATTACCGGTTCAACGACCGCGAAATCATCCGCGCCTTCGCCGACCACAGCGCCGCCGCCTTTGAATGGCTGCTCGCCCACGGTGTCGTCT
>DATCQF010000616.1:0-3418 GCA_036569735.1 Allostellaceae bacterium
GACCGTAGCCGCGCCCGACCTGGAAGGTCTCGATCCCGCGTTGATCTGCGGTATCGGCCCGCGCCTCGAAGCCTTGAAAGAAGCTAACGCTCACGGGGTCGTCATCGCCCGCCACGGGCGACTGGTCTACGAGCGCTATTTTGCCGGGAACGACTGGCGTCTGAGCACGCCGCTCGGCGATGTGAACTTCGACGCCGCGACGAAGCACGACATGCGCTCGATCAGCAAGAGTGTGACCTCGCTGCTCGTCGGTATCGCGTTCGACCGAGGATTGCTGACCGATCTCGATGCGCCGGTGTTCTCGTTCTTCCCGGAATACGAGGCGCTGCGAACGCCCGAAAAGGATCGCATCACACTTCGCCATCTGCTGACGATGTCGTCCGGTCTCGCCTGGAACGAGAATACCGTGCCGTTCACCGGTCCATCGAATTCCTATTCGCAGATGGAGGCAGCACCCCGCGCGGACCACTTCGTCCTGGCGCAGCCACTCGCGGCACAGCCCGGCGAAGTTTTCAATTACAACACCGGCACCGCCAACTTGCTTGGCCTCATACTTCGTAAAATTTCTGGCAAGCGCCTCGACGCCTTCGCCAAGGAGACCCTTTTCGACCCTCTTAGAATCGAGGATTGGGATTGGGATTATGACGCGGGATTCAACCCGGCTGCCGGCACTGGTCTGCGATTGCGGCCACGCGATCTGGCAAAAATCGGCCAACTGGTGCTGCAACACGGCGTTTGGAACGGGCGGCAGGTCGTCTCGTCAGCCTGGATCGAGGAGGCAATGATCCCACGCACAACCGGCAAGAGCCTGATGTTAAAATTGGTCCCTGAAGGGATTTCGTCATACGGTTTTTTGTGGTGGCTCGGTCGTTTGCCAGTGGATCACCCTGAACACGATTTGATCGTGGCTAACGGCTACGGTGGACAGCGGCTGTTCATCCTACCCGACTTGGATTTGGTCGTCGTGACTACTGCCGGCGACTATGGCGGCAAGTCAATGGGCCTCACCGGGGCCACCGCGCTGACTGAATTCCTATTGCCCGGGGTGGTCGCACATTGATGCCGCCGATCATGCCTTAAGGAAATCGCGCACCCGTTCGATCTCGTCGATCGCGCCGAATTGCGAGCCGATCAGGATCTCCTCGAAGCCCATTGCTTCGACGCGTTTGATGCGGCGCCGCGCCTCCTCCGGCGGGCAGATGAAATTGACCGACGCGAGCTTCGCCAGCTCCGCCGATTGGGGACGCTCGGCGAGGTCAACTGAGCAATTGGCGAGGACCGCATTGGTGCCGCCGGCGTCGCGATAGATCTTCATGCCAAGTTCGAGATCTTCGAGGCTGCTGAACCGGCCGGACGGTGTCCAGCCCTGGGCTTCGTTGGCGGCGTAGGTGATCCAGCGCGGGCTGCGCCAGGCGCCGATCAGGATCGGCGGCCCGCCCTTGCATCCCGGCCAGGTCGCCAACGTGCCGCCGTTGACCGGCTCGCCGTTCCACACCCGGTTCATGATTTCGAGGTCGTTCTTGAAGGTGCGGAAGCGGTGGTCGTAATCGTAGCCGAGCAGCTCGAAATCGTCGCGCGTCGAGCCGCTGCCGACACCGAGGATCAGCCGGCCGTTCGACATCGCCTGCAGCGACTGCACCCGGTGGGCGAGCTCGATCGGGTTGCGCAGCGGGAGTTGCAGAACGCTGATCCCGAGATCGACCCTGGAGGTCACCGCGGCGAGCGCCGTCAATACCTGGAGCGAATCCAAGGTGGGCCGGCCGCGGCCCATCGAATCGCCGATCCAGATGCCGGGAAACCCCCGGGCTTCGACCTGGCGGCCGAAATCGGTGATGCGATCCATCAACCCGCTATCGGGGTCCGCCATCGGGGCGGTCCGGATCATCGTGCTAACGCGCATGCGCCCACTCCTCCTGATATTCCGCGACGGTTATGCCCGGCGCCACAAGGGCGCCCGCGCCCGGACCGGATCGAGCAGCGACCAGTCGCCATCCTCCAGGACATGGCCCTTCGGATAGGGCGGCCGCGGCTCCAACCCGAGCGAACGCACGACGCGGTCGTCGCGATAATAGCATTGGAGGACAACGCGGGTCAGCGCCGCGACCGCCGCCCCGCCCTTGGCGCGCAGTTCCATGGCCACCGCGTACCGCCTTGCCCGGTCGAGACCGGCCAGCGGCATTCCGGCGAGGCGCGCCAGTTCGTCCAGCGCCTCCCGCACAGGGCCCGCATCGCGGCCCAGCGTCGCCGCGATGTCGGCCTGGATCAGGGGATCGTCCGCGCCGGGCACATCGAATTCGGCGCTCGCCGGGATCATCACACCCGCGATAACGCGCAGATCGCCCTTCTGGGCCGAATTTGGTGAGGCCGCGGTCGCGCGCGACCTTTTTGATGTAGGCCCAGATCTCGGCTGCCGGCGCGTATTTGCGCGACCAGTCGTAGTTGGGCTGGAATGGGAACTCGTATTGCCGCGACAGGACATCGACGAAGAGCCCGGGGAAGGTGTTGTCGCGCCAGGTCCCGCCGACCTCGCCGGCCTTTTCGTAGACCGTGAAATCGATGCCGGCGCGCTTCAGCGTCTCGGCCATGAAGAGCCCGGCGACACCGGCGCCGACGACCACAACCCGAAATCCCCGCTCAGCCATCACGCCTCACCGGACCCGACCACATCCACCGCGAAGTTTATGCCGCCCGCCGCAGATCCGGCAACACAGCCCCGATCGGCCTCGCGGGCCCAATCTACTCCTGCGGGCTACTCCTGCGGGTGCAGCACGAAACCGGCCGGGCGGCCGGCGCGGCTTGCGGCGTCGGCGGGCGCCAATGTTGCGTCCCAGGCATTGGCGTCGAAGCGGTAGCCGTTGACCTTATCGGCTTCGCGCGACACGACGTAGAGCAGCGGCGGCACCATCTCGTCGGGCTCGACGAGCCGCGCCGTGCGGCCTTCGCGGCTCGCCGCGCGCGCCTCCTCGGCCATCCCCGGGGTGTTGGCGCCGGCGCCGGGATTGACGATGTTGATCGTGAGGCCGGTGCCCTCGACGTCCTTGGCCCACACTTCGGTCGCCATTTCGAGCGCGGCCTTCGAGGTGCCGTAGGGGTGGGTCCCTACCCTGTTCATCGTGTCGAGCTTGGTCGTCACGTTGACGATGCGGCCCCAGCCCGCCTCGACCATCGCCGCGGCGACGCGCCGGCTGAGCCGGTCGCCGGCCAGGACGTTGGTGGCGATGACGTTCTCGACGATCTCGTCGGAGACCTCCCAGAAATGCTGGATCGTCGGCCGGCGAAAGCGCGCCGGGTCGATATAGGTGAAGGTGAGGCCGGCGTTGTTGACGAGGATGTCGATGCGGCCGAAGCGGGCGCGGGTTTCGGCGACGACCCGGTCGCATTCCTTGGCCTCGCGCAGATCGGCGACCAGCGGCCACAC
>DATCQF010000617.1:0-1756 GCA_036569735.1 Allostellaceae bacterium
ACCAAGGGGCTGATCGTCCAGCGCGCCCAGCAGCCCAACGCCGGCCGCTGGGGGTTTCCCGGCGGCGTCCTCGAACTCGGCGAGACCATCGCCGAAGGGGCGATGCGCGAGCTCGCCGAGGAAACCGGAGTGGTCGCCGAGCCGGCCGGCTGGCTCAATGTCCATGACGCAGTCAGCCGCGATGCCGACGGGCGCGTGCAGTTTCACTATGTGCTGATCGCGGTGCGCGGCATCTGGCGCTCGGGCGAGGGGGAGGCCGCCGACGATGCCGCCGCCACTGCCTGGGTGACCCGCGCCGACATCCTCGCCGGGCTCTACCCGACCTTCCCGACCCTCCTCCCGCTGTTCGACCTCGCGTTGGGAAAGACATGATGTTGAAAGGCTTCCTTGTCGGCGTACTGGCGTCGATCGCGATCGCTCTCGTATGCGGCTATATCGTCCTGAGCAACGGCCTCATCCCGGCCGGCGCCGATAACAAGCCCCTCCCGCTGGAGAACTGGGCGGCGAATACATCGCTGCGCGGGACGCTCGCTCGCGAGGCGCCGAAGGGTCCCAACCCGGTCGCGCTGACCGACGACAATCTGCTCGCCGGCATCGAGCTTTACGGGCAGCACTGCGCGATCTGCCACGGCACGGCGAAGGGCGAGGCGTCGGCCTCGCCGGTCGCGAAGGGGCTCAACCCGCCGCCGCCGCCGCTGGCTGCGGACGGCGTCGAGGACGATCCCGAAGGCGTCTCGTTCTGGAAAATCAAGCATGGCATCCGCTGGACCGGCATGCCGGCGTGGCAGAGCGCCCTCAGCGACCAGCAAATCTGGACCCTCGCCCTGTTCCTCAACCACATGGACAAGCTGCCGCCGGCCGCCGATCAGGCCTGGCAGAAACTCCATAATTGATCCTGCCATCGTTGAGCCGCGGGTCAGCGCGCGCGGCCCAGCATCCCCCCGAGATCGCGCCCGCCGAACAGGTGCAGATGGAAATGCGGGACGTCCTGATGCGCCGCCGCGCCGTGGTTCGCCAGGATGCGGTAGCCGGTCTCGGCGACCCCCTCCTCTCGCGCAATCCGGCCGATCGCCCGGATGAACGCCGCCAGCTCGGCCGCCGGCGCGTTCTGCGAAAAATCGTCGACCGAGACGTATTCGCCTTTGGGGATCACGACGATGTGCGTGGGCGCCTGCGGATTGATGTCGCGAAACGCGAGGACATGCTCGTCCTCGTAGACCTTGTTGCACGGCAATTCGCCGCGCAAAATCCGGGCGAAGACGTTGGTGCGGTCGTAGATCATCGCGGACACGGGGCGATCACAGGGAGGCGGCCTCGGTGGCGACCTGGAAGCCGCCGTATTCGTCTCGCGCCTCGTTCGAATCGTGGCTGAACGACAGGGACGGCGACCCTTTGCCTTGTTTGATGTTCCAGTCGGCAAAGCTGTCGTAACCGCTCCACGCGGTTGCGTTCGACAGCCAGGCATATTCCGCGAGGCGTGACCGCTTCAGGTAATCGCAGACGGCGCCCGAGCCGTAAACCCCGACCCGGTACTCCGGCGCGCCCCGGGCGGCTGCCCGCAACCCGGCGGCAACCCCGCGGAAATACTGATCGACCGGTCCCCTGATATCCACGTCCTGGGCGTTGAAATCGACCGCGAAGTAGATCGCGCTGCCGGGCGGCTGACCAATCCCCTTGGCTTGGCGGTGCGCGGCGATCGCATCGGCGTAACCCGAAGCCTGGGTGAAATATTCCGGCCGGTGCGAGTGCCATTCCC
>DATCQF010000618.1:0-3171 GCA_036569735.1 Allostellaceae bacterium
GCCATGCGCCGAGGCCGTGCTGGCTCCCACGACTAGCGCCCCGATCATCACCCCGGGCATCGTCCCGAGCGCGAACGAGGCGACGACCAGCGCTGCAAAACCGCTGCGGCGCGCCACCATCCCCGCCCCATCGAAGGGAAGCGTCTCCACTGTGACGTGCAACATCGTTCGAACTCCCCTGAGCGCTAAAGCGCAATTATTCGGTGACGGCGACCTCGATCCGCGGAAGCCAAACGCTCGCGTCTTCCCTACCCGGCGCGTTGCGCTTGCGCGAAACTCGCGCCGGGTAGGGATTCGTGATGGTCGGTCCGTCGGCTGCTAGATTCAGGCCGGCAGCGGAGGAGCTCTCGGGAGAGGACGGGAAAAGGCTTCGGCAGCGGACGGTGCCGGGGCCATCCAATCGGTAACGAAGGCCACCCAATGCAACGCCACCGCCGGCAATGCCGGCGGGTCGATGACGATCAGAGGCGCCGCAAATTGGAGGTCAAGGCAAACCGGGCAGGAACGCTAGTGCTCGTGGTGGGAATGCCGCAGGGGTTGCTCCCGGCCTGCCGGGTTGGCCAAATCGTCTGCGTCGTGGTGGTGATCAGGCGCTGCCTCCACCAGGCCCGGGCAGTCAATGCCGAGCAGTTCGGCAACTGGATTATGCCCGAAGGGCAGGAAGACCTGGCAGATTAGCGCGGCTACCCCTACCCAGGTCGCGACTGTGCGCCGGATTCGGTAGCCCATCGGCGGCTAGCCCCGCCGGCTGTAGCGATTCATGCAGGGCATCTCAGGCACCATTTTAATACCGAATCACCCCGGTTGTCACTCTCGCGGACGCGAGCCAACCCCGTACCATCGGGATTACAGGCCAGGCAAATCGGGAATGTCGCATTTCCGCTCGGCCTCGCCGTTACTCGCACCCGCCGGCAATGACGGAAATGGGGGCATGGGCTGCCGTCGATTGCCGCCAGAACCCGCCCCCGCAGGTCCTCTGAATAGCTTTGTCCCTGCCGCCAGACCATCGCTGCCCCACATCTTGTGGTCTGGGCAGCGAATCACACATTTCCTCGTTTGGGAGTCCTTGTCAGCGATTCCGGCCAATCCGGCTATGCTCTAGCCGGATCGCCCAAACACTGTTGCGTGACGGGAAGCGCCGCCGACATCACGGGGCACGTCGTAGCGGGTCGGGATTGGGGGCGGGTGCGTTCGGAAAAATGATTTTCGGAGGCGCACTGTCGAGCTCAAGCCAATGGCTCAAGCCGACCGGGGCTGCTCCATTGCGGTCAGTGCTGACGCGGCTGCCCGATTTCGTGTTCCTTGCGCGTCCGGAGAATGCGCGTTCAGATATATTCGACCGAAGTCATCATCCCGGTATCCTGATGGTAACCATTGTGGCAGTGGAACGCCCAACGGCCGGGGTTGTCCGCATCGAACGCAATCGTCACGCTCGTCATCGCCGGCACCATGACCGTGTCGCGGCGCGCGCCCCGAAAGCGGCGGCCGTTGATCGCGGCGGTGGCAGCAAGAAGTTCGCAAGGCCGAAAAGGACGGCACTCCGGCGCCGCTGCCGCCCGTCGGGACGGCCGGTCCGGAGCCGCAGGCACCACGGTTGCGGCGGAACGATGTCACGATCGAAAAGGTTGCCTACCTGCTGGCGGCAACCGCGCCCAAGGGGCTGCTGATCGTGCGGGACGAGCTGGCGGGCTGGATCGCCGGCATGAACGCCTATAACGACTCCGGCCGCCCCTTTTGGATCGAGGCCTACGGCGGGCGGAGTTACCGCGTCGAGCGCGTCAAGCATCCCGAGCCGATCGTAATCCCACGGCTCACCGTCGCGGCCTACGGCGGCACTCAGCCGGACAAGCTCGCGCTGCTGATGCGGGAGGCCGACGATGGCTTGCTCGCCCGCATACTCTGGGCTTGGCCTGAGTCAATCCCGTTCCGGCTCGGCAGCCAAGCGCCGGGTGTCGAATGGGCTATCAGCGCGCTCGACCGGTTGCGCGAACTCGACCTGCAACCCGGCGATCCGCCGTCGCCGATCATGGTGCCGCTGAGCGACGAGGCGCGTACGATGATCGAGGCCTTCGGGGGCGAGATGCAACAGCGCCAGGCAAATGCCGGCGGGCCGCTGCGTTCGGGGATCGGCAAGGCGCGCGGTCAGGCGCTTCGGCTGGCCCTAGGGCTCGAGTTTCTGTGGTGGTGCGGCCAGGGAACAACGACTGCGCCGCCGCGGGAAATCGGCGCCCGCGCGTTTGCGGCAGCGGCCGTGATGGTCGCCGACTATTTCGCGCCGATGGCCGAACGGGTGTACGGCGATGCCGCCGCGAGCGAGCGCGAGCGCACCGCGGCGACGTTGGCGCGCTGGATCGTCGTCGAGAAGCCGGCTGAACTTCACGTGCGTCATCTGCAGCGGAACGTGCGGCTGCCGGGGCTGCGCACCGCCGAGCAAATCCGAGCCGCCGCCGATGCGCTGATTGAGGCCGATTGGCTGCTTCCTCCGGCGCCGGGAAGCGGGTTCGGGCAGCGCGGCCGAGTTGCCTATGCCGTCAATCCCTGGCTGCGGGAGGCGGCGCCATGAGCCGCTGGGCCGACACCTTCGCGCGGCTGTCGGGCGGCTCTGACACTCTTGACACAATGCGACACTCTGAGGCGCCGCCCTCCACAGTGTCGCAGAGTGTCAACAGTGTCACGGCAGCGCCCGCCGCAACGGCGACGACGGCGAGCGTGCCGTTTGCGACTTGGGGCGAGGCCGAGGCCGAGGAAGAGCGCGCCGCGATCGTCGAGCATGCTCCCGATCGGGGATGGTGGCGCGACGAGTACGCGGAGCGAGCGGCGATCCGGCAATATGAAGGCGGCTATTCGCGCGCCGAGGCCGAATTGCTGGCGTGGCGCGAATTGGAAAACCG
Organism: Allostellaceae bacterium; assembly: GCA_036569735.1. GTDB lineage: Bacteria > Pseudomonadota > Alphaproteobacteria > ATCC43930 > CGMCC-115725 > DATARH01. Next base: position 2,892 of record DATCQF010000618.1, read on the forward strand.
CTGGAACCTCGCTCATGGCGAGCGCGTGCTGAGGGAGCTATGCGCCGGCTGTCGACGCCCGATCGGGACGGAAGCGGCGCTCGATCTTATTGACGGCAACCGCGTCCACGACCCCGAAGACAATGACTGCCTGATCCGCCACGGCGAGCGCTGGCGGGCGACTGCGGCGCGGGCGCTGATCGCGATGGGCTTACAGCCGCCCGCGGGAGCATGATGAACAGCTATCCCGAAATTGAGGCGCGCACTAATTTCCAAACGGGTCAGCGGGAGTAGCTATGAG
>DATCQF010000619.1:0-3397 GCA_036569735.1 Allostellaceae bacterium
TTTCTAGGCCGTGTCAGGCGCCCGGTCAAGCCCGGGGGTCAAGCGCCACGCTCGTACCAGCCCCGGGTGCGCAGCACCAGCCACACCACCGAGAGCATGACCGGGACCTCGACCAGGACGCCGACCACCGTCGCCAGCGCCGCGCCGGACTGGAACCCGAAGAGGGCAATCGCCGCGGCAACCGCCAGCTCGAAGAAATTGGAGGCGCCGATCAGCGCCGACGGGCAGGCGATGTTGTGCGGCACGGCGAGAGCGCGGTTGAGGCCATAGGCGATCCCCGCATTGAGATAGACCTGGATCACGATCGGCACCGCGAGGAGAAGAATGATCAGCGGCTGGTGCACGATCTCCTCGCCCTGGAAGCCGAACAGCAACACCAAGGTGAGGAGCAGCGCCACCAGCGACACCGGCTGGAGCCGCCGCAGCATCCGTGTGAGCGCGGGCTCGCCGCCGCGCGCCAGCATCGAGCGGCGCCACAGTTGCGCGGCGATGACCGGCACGACGATATAGAGGACGACCGACAGAAAGAGCGTGGTCCACGGCACCACGATCGCGGACAGGCCCAATAGGAGGCCGACGATCGGGGCGAAGGCGACAACCATGATCGTGTCGTTGAGCGCGACCTGGCTCAGCGTGAAGTTCGGGTCGCCCCCGGTCAGGTTCGACCACACGAAGACCATCGCGGTGCACGGCGCCGCCGCGAGCAGGATGAGCCCGGCGATATAGCTGTCGATCTGCGCTTCGGGCAGGAGCGGGCGGAACAGGAAGCCGATGAACAGCCAGCCGAGGAGCGCCATGCTGAAGGGCTTCACCAGCCAGTTGACCCCGACCGTGACGGCGATCCCGCGCCACGCCTCGGCGACCCGGTGCAGCGCCCCGAAATCGACCTTGATCAGCATCGGCACGATCATCAGCCATACGAGGACCGCAACCGGGATGTTGACCTGGGCCAAATTCATCCGGCCGAGCGCGTGAAACGGCGCCGGCACGAAGCGCCCGAGCCCGATCCCGGCGATGATGCACAGCGCCACCCACAAGCTCAGCCAGCGCTCGAAAATCCCCAGCCCCGGCGCCGCCGGGCGCCGCGCGGTGTCGGCGAGCGATGTCACGGTCCGGCGCTACCGCGCGCAGCAGGCGGTCGCCGACGTCTTCTCGGCCGGCTCCGAGATGGCGGGGGCGCAGCATACGCCGCCGGTATCCGCGGCCTGGAGCTTGCCGAGGGCGCTTTCGCCGTACACCGTTGCCTCGCCATAGGTGAAGAACGTCTCCCACTTGACGCCCTGCGGGTCGGCGACCCATTGCTTGTCGGAGACGGCGTAGCAGCAGGTCGTGGCCTTCTCCTCGACCACCGGCCGGTCGGCACGGGCGAGGCGTTCGTAGACCGCGCCGAGTTCGGCCTCGTCTTCGGCCTGGATGCCGAGATGGGAGATGCCCGCGGTCTCGCCGCAATGGGTGCTGATCGCGAAATTGACCCGCGGATCGTCGAGCATCCACTTCGCGTAATCGTCTTTCAAGACGCTCGGCTCGGTCGCGAACAGCGTCGAATAGAACCGGATCGATTGCGCCAGATCGTCAACATGCACGTGCACGTGAAACCGCTTCATCGCTGTTCTCCTGTGGTAAAGGCAACGGCTCCTGTGGCAAAGGCATCCTCGGGATTGCAGGCCGGCGCGCAAGCATCGCCCCGCCCGCAGCAATTTTCGGTCAGATAGCAGACGAGGTCGTTCATCGCCCTGTATTCGGCGGAATAGATCAGGTTGCGGCTCAGCCGGCGCTGCGCAATGAGGCCGGCATGGACCAGTTCCTGCAGATGAAACGACAACGAGGAAGGCGGGACGCCGAGCCGTTCGGCGATGATCCCGGCGGCCAGCCCTTCCGGTCCGCTGGTAACGAGCAGACGGAACAGCGCAAGGCGCGTCTCATGGGCGAGGGCGCCGAGCGCGGCGATCGCATCGACCTGGTCCATTCGCGGCGTTTCCATCCTTCGACGAACGTCGAAATAAATATGTGCCGGGCCGGATCGCGTCAAGCGATATTTCGTGAAATATCGAACAATAGGCACCGCCGCAATCTCCTGTTGTGCAGCAAGACAATCGACTAGTGTCGCGCGTGAGAGGAGTGGCGGTGGCGGATCTGGCGGTCGCGGGCGAAGGCTCGGGCCCGAAAGTCGCAGAAGTCGTTGGCTCGGCGCCGCGCCGCAGCCTGAGGCCGCTTCTTGCCCTTGGCGAGGCGCTGGCCGCCGAAGGCGACCGCCGGATCCTGTGGATCCCGGTGTTTTTCGCCACCGGGATTGCGCTCTATTTCACCCTGACGATCGAACCGCCGCTGTGGATCGGGCTCGCCCTGACAGCCGGCGCCGTCGCGCTCGCGCTGGGGCTGCGCCGCTGGCCGGCGCTGCGCAATGCGGCCATCGTGCTGGCTTTTGTCGCTGCCGGGTTTGCGGTGATGCAGGAGGCGCGGCTCGAGCGCGGCACCGCGATGCTGGAGCGCCGGCTGGGGCCAGTCGCGATGACCGGCAAAATCATCGATATCGACGCGCTCGAACGCGGCTGGCGGGTCATCGTCGCGCCCGATCCCCTTCCCGGCCTCGCGGCGGATGCCCAGCCGCACCGCCTGCGCATCCATATCGCCAAGACCAGCGACGCGCTGCAGCCCGGCGACCGGTTCAGCGCCAAGGCCATGCTCTATCCGGTCCCCGCCCAGGTGCTGCCGGGCGGACGCGACATGCAGCGCGAGCTCTATTTCGCCGGGATCGGCGGGGTCGGGTACAGCTATGGCGGGGCGCGCCGCCTTGCCTCGGCCGAGGAAGATGCGGGCGGCGGCTGGCGCGAATGGCTGTTGCACCTGCGTGCCGTGATGACTGAGCGCATCCACGCGGCATTGCCCGGCTCGACCGGCGGAGTTGCGTCGGCGGTGATCACCGGCAAGCGAGGTGGCTTGTCGCAGGGTGCCTAATCTTGCACCATGGTGACATCCTAACTGCTTGAGGTATAGACAAAATCCGTCGTTTCGTCGATGCTAAAATCATCGCAGTGGCTCGCCGTGCAGCACGGCGTACTGCTCTCTAACGACCCCTAGGAGACCCCTAGCATGCGACTCACCGATCAAACTGTTCGTGGTTTGCCCCGCCCTGAAATTGGCCAGCGGGATTACGCCGACGATGCGGTTCCGGGCCTTGCCGTCCGCGTCGGCAAAACGACTAAGACCTTCCGGCTCGTAATCGGTTCAGCCGAGGAGCGGAAGCGGTTCACGCTCGGGCAATACGACCCACCGCGCTTTACGTTGGCGATGGCGCGAGAGAAGGCGCGGGACATCATCGCGCGCGCCCGACTTGCGAGGACCGAAGCGCCCCGGACTACCTTCGAGGAAGCAGCGAAGCTGTATGACCGGCTACACC
>DATCQF010000620.1:0-3617 GCA_036569735.1 Allostellaceae bacterium
CAGAGCTGAGGCAGCGCATGATCGGCAAGGTGCGCAATTTCCTCAAGGCGCACGTGCCGGCGATGCGAGCCGCCGCGCAATAAAATATGGGAGCCAAGTAACCTGGAAAACCCCGGCGCAAGCCGGGGCATTCCGCCGACACAGCGCCGACCGTCTGAGGAGAATGCCATGCCGTTTTGTCAGAAAGGCGAAATCCGCATCCGCTACGAGGAGGTCGGCTCCGGCTTCCCGCTCTTGGTCACCCCCGGCGGCGGCCTCAATTCGCGGGTGAGCAACTGGCCGACCGCGGCGATCAATGCGATGGAAGAATTCAAGAACGATTTTCGCGTCATCACGATGGACCAGCGCAATGCCAACGGCGGCGAGTCAACGGGGCCGCTGGCGATCGACGACCCGTGGGGCGGCTTCGCCGACGACCAGCTGGCGGTGATGGACCACCTCGGCATCCGCGATTTCTTCTATATGGGCTACTGCATCGGCGGGTGTTTCGCCGGGAAGCTGCTCGAACGCGCGCCGCAACGAATCGTCGCCGCCGTATTCCACCAGACCGTCGGGCACCGGCCGGAACTCCCGGATTACATGTACGATTCCGGCAAGAACGTCTGGGCCCCCGAACTGCTGCCGCGGCGGCCCGACCTGACGATGGCGCAGGTCGAGCAGTACCTGCACAACCTCTACCGGGTGCAGCCCGACTTCCTGTACAGCGTGTCGCGCGATTTCATCAAGAATTGCCGCACCCCGATGCTGGTCCTGCCCGACGACACGCCGGCGCATCCGCTGCAGACCTCGATCGACGTCGCCTCGCTGGCGCCCAACTGCGATATCACCGTCTATCCCTGGCGCGAGCCGGAGGAGCTGAGGCAACGAACGATCAACAAGGTGCGCACCTTCCTCAAGGCGCACGTGCCGACGCGGGCGGCCGCGCAGTAAAACCGGGACCCGTAGGGCGGAAGAGCGCAGCGTATTCCGCCTGGATCGTCCGGCGCCGGCGGATTACGCTAACGCTCATCCGCCCTACGAAACCGAGGCCGAGGAGGAACCCAATGCCGTTCTATCAAAAAGGCGATGTTCGCATTCATTACGAGGAGGCCGGGTCCGGCTTTCCGCTGCTGGTCATTCCGGGCGGCGGGCTCAACTCGACAATCGAAGGCCTGAAGACCCACCCGTTCAACCCGTTCGACGAATTCGCCAACGAGTTCCGGGTTATCGCGGCTGATCTGCGCAATGCCAAGGGCGGCGAGTCGACCGGACCGCTCGAAACCGGCCGGGCGTGGGACGCCTTTACCGACGACCATATCGGCCTCATGGATCACCTCGGCATCCAGAAATTCATGGTGCTGGGGTTCTGCATCGGCGCTCCCTTCATCTGGAACCTCTTGCAGCGGGCCGGCGACCGGGTCGTCGCGGCGGTGCCGGCGCAGCCGAGCGGCTGGCGCCCGGAACTGCCCACGCTCTCCTACGACAACAACATGAAGGGCTGGGGCCCCGAGCTTTGCGCCCGCCGGCCCGACATCACGATGGCGCAGGTCGACGCGTTCCTGAAGAACATGTACACCGGCGCCCGCGCCGACTTTGTGTACAGCGTGAGCCGCGACTTTGTGCGCAACTGCCAGACGCCGATCCTGGTATTGCCGGACGACGTGCCGGGGCACCCCTATGCCGTGGCGATGGAGACCGTGCACCTCGCGCCTAACGCGCAGGTCAGCCTCTATCCGTGGAAGGACACCCCGGACAAGATCCCGCTGGCGGTGCGCCACGTCCGGACCTTCCTCAAGGCGCACCGGCCCGCCGCGGCAGCGTCATCGATGGCGGCCGCCGCCCAATAAGACGCCTGCGTCCGACGACGGGGCGGCGGGGGTCAGCCCTGCCGCTCCGCGCCGTTCAGCGGCCCGGCGGCGCGAGGACCTCGCGTTTGCCGACGTGGTTGGCGGGGCTCACCACGCCCTCCGCCTCCATCTTCTCGATCAGGCGGGCGGCGCGGTTGTAGCCGATCTGCAGGTAGCGCTGGACAAAGCTCGTCGACGCCTTGCGCTCGCGGCAGACGAGCGCCACCGCCTGGTCGTAGAGGCCGTCGCCCGAACCGGCCTCGTCGTCGGCGCCGAACGGATCGACGGCGCCCGAATCGTCCTCGGTGATCTCGTCGATGTAGTCGGGCTGGGCGCGCGATTTCAGGTAGGATACGACGCGCTCGACCTCCTCGTCGGTGACGAAGGGGCCGTGCACCCGGGTGACCCGCCCGCCGCCGGCCATGTACAGCATGTCGCCGCGCCCCAAGAGCTGCTCGGCGCCGCCTTCGCCCAGGATCGTGCGGCTATCGATCTTGGAGGTCACCTGGAAGCTGATGCGGGTCGGGAAATTGGCCTTGATCGTGCCGGTGATGACATCGACCGAGGGCCGCTGGGTCGCCATGATGATGTGGATGCCGGCGGCCCGCGCCATCTGCGCGAGGCGCTGGATCGCCGCCTCGATGTCCTTCCCGGCGACCAGCATCAGATCGGCCATCTCGTCGACGACGACGACGATCATCGGTAACTCAGTCGCGTCGAACGGCTGGTCCTCGAACACCGGCTGGCCGGTTTCCGGGTCGAACCCGGTCTGCACCTTGCGGATGAGGCTCTCGCCCTTGGCCGCGGCATCGTGCAGCCGCTGATTGAAGCCCTCGATGTTGCGCACCCCGAGCTTCGACATCTTCTGGTAGCGGCTCTCCATCTCCCGCACGGTCCATTTCAGCGCGAGCACCGCCTTTTTGGGGTCGGTGACGACCGGCGCGAGGAGGTGCGGGATGCCGTCGTAGACCGACAGTTCCAGCATCTTGGGGTCGACCATGATGAATTTGCAGCGCTCCGGCGGCATCCGGTAGAGGATCGACAGGATCATCGTGTTGATGCCGACCGATTTGCCCGATCCGGTGGTGCCGGCGATCAACAGATGCGGCATGCGCGCCAAGTCGGCGATGACCGGCTCGCCGCCGATATCCTTGCCGAGGCCGAGAACGAGCCGCCCGGCATGTTTTTCGTAGGCCGGACAATCGAGGAGTTCGCGCAGGTACACCGTCTCGGCCTTGAGGTTGGGGAGTTCGATGCCGATGACGGTGCGGCCGGGCACCACGGCGACCCGCACCGATATCGCGCTCATCGAGCGGGCGATGTCGTCGGCCAGGCCAATGACCCGCGAGGCCTTGATCCCGGGCGCCGGTTCGAGCTCGTAGAGGGTGACGACCGGGCCCGGGCGGACCTGGACGATCTGGCCGCGCACGCCGAAATCCTCGAGGACGGCCTCGAGCATCCGGGCATTCTTGGCCAACGCCTCCTCGTCGATCGCTTCGGGCCTCGCCGCCGGCGGCTTGGTCAGCGGGCTGAGCGGCGGCAGCAACGGCTCCTGGTCGGGCGCCAGATCGAGCGCCGGCTGCAACTCCTGTTCGCCGCGCCGGCCCGGCAGCCCCGGCTTTGCCCGCGGCATCACCAGGCGGACGAGCCGGGCGGTTACCGCCTCAGGCGCCGCCCCCACCGCCCCGGGCCCCCCGGTTTCGCCGGCATTGCCCTCTGACCGCCCGGCGGAAGCGGGCGCCCCGCCTCGCCCCAGCTGCGGCTCGCGCCGGTCCGGCAGCGCGGTTACCC
>DATCQF010000621.1:0-4061 GCA_036569735.1 Allostellaceae bacterium
CGTCATCTATTTCTTGATTTGCATTGTCGCGCCGGTCGATCTCCATCGCGCCGGGCTGATGCGGCCACGCCATATCGCGGTTGGTGCGATCGGCGTCGTGCTGATGGCCTTCGTTGCCTTTGGCAGCGTCTATCCGGTGCCCGATTATCCCTACAATTTGCTGCCTTATTTGTTCGCGGCTTACCTGCTGCTCGGCGCTATGTGGTACGGGGTGCTCTCCAGTCGAGCGCCGAATTTCTTGAGCTCGCTTCAGAACGACCTCGAAATCTGAACGAGGATGAAGAATTCGCGGCAATGCCGCGCTTTGGGCCTGTCGCCGTCATTTATGGGCCCCCATCAGGCGGCGGCTCCGCGGCGGAAGGCGTCGAGGCTGCCGGCGTGGATCAATTCGCCCGGCAGCTGGTGCCCGACGATCTCCTCGGCCATGCGGCCGACCTCGATCAGCGCATCGAGATCGACGCCGGTCGCGATGCCCATCTCCTCGCACAGCAGCACCAGTTCCTCGGTGCAGATGTTGCCGGCCGCCTTGGGCTGCCCGGCGAACGGACAGCCGCCGAGCCCGCCGACCGTCGAATCGAACTGCGTGACGCCCATTTTCAGCCCGGCATGCGCATTGGCGACGGCGAGCCCGCGCGTATCGTGCAGGTGGAGGGAGATCGGCATGTCGGGCCAGCGGCTGCGCACCTCGCCCAGCACGCGCTCGATGCGCAAGGGCGTCGCCCACCCCATCGTGTCGGCCAATGAGAAATACTTGATGTCGGCGCCGGCCTCCTCGGCGATCGCGAGCCCGTCATCGAGGGTCGAGACGACCTGCGCCGGGGCGATGTCGCCCTGATAGTTGCAGCCGAACGCCGCCATCACCCCGATGCGCGGCACCTCGACGCCGTTTTCGAGATGCAGCGCGGTCTGCTTCCGCATCGCCTCGACATTTTCGGCATGGCTGCGATGCAGGTTCTTCTGGGTGAACCCTTCCGACGCGGTCAGCGAAATCGCGCCTGTGATCGTCAGCTTGTTGCGGAAAACGAGGGCCCGGTTGAGCCCGCTCGCGTTGAACCACAGCGCGGTGTAGTGAACGCCCGCCTTGGGGGTGAACCCGGCGACGACGTCCTCGGCGTCGGCCCAGCCCGGCACGATGCGCGGGCTGACGAACGAGGCGGCCTGGATATGGTGCAGCCCGGTTTCGGCGAGCGCCTCGATCAGCTTCACCTTGTCGGCGGTGCTGATCGGGCCAGGTTCGATCTGGAACCCTTCGCGCGGGCCTTCCTCGTGGATGTCCACTTGTTTCGGCAGATCGCTCATGGTCTTGTTCCTCGCTGGCGAACGGGATCGGGTTCTGGCCCCATCAAACCCGCAAATTCTCGCGCGGTCCAGCCGGACCTGCTTCTTCGCGAAGGGCGACCGACGATGCTGGTGAGACAGGGCGAGCGCACCTATCTGGAGGCGCGGGCAAAAGCCGAACCCGCCGAGGATTTGCTGACGCGCGATTATTACACGTTGCGGCCGCAAGTCCGCCTGACGGGCGATGCAACCGAGCGTCCGGCGCAGCCGGAAACGCCGATGGAAGTAACCCTCGACGGCAATGACGTCGCCAGGCTGGTCGAATGCGCCATCCGGCATCCCACCCCGAATATGCGGCATGCCGTGCTGGCGGCGATCTGGAACCACCCGGACTCGTTCCGGCAGATGTTGCAGTTCGCTCTCGACGCGCCCCCCGAGTTTCTTGAAATACGCAAGATCGTGGCCGAGGAGCTTGGCAACCGCATGGTTCCCGCGCCGAACCAGGTCGAGCCGGCCGGGGAAGCGCTGCTGCCGCGGATGCCGTTGCCGGCGCACCTGCGGGGCTCGGAACCAAACGAATAAGGCATAGGGCGAAGAAAATGAGCGACTGGAGCAAGGTGACGCGGCCGATCCCGGTTCCCAACGAGTGGACAAAGCCGTTCTGGGATGCGGCCAAACGCGGAGTTGTGGAACTGCAGCGCTGCCAGAGTTGCGGGCATTTCCAGCACCCGCCCTACGCGACCTGCACCCAATGCGTCGCGACGGATTTGAAGTTCGAGGCGGTGCGCGGGGTCGGCACGATCTACGCCTACACGATCATGTACCACACCGGCGACAAGCGCTTTGCCGCCGCGGTGCCCTACGCCAGCATCATCGTCGAACTCGACGACGCGCCGGGCGCCCTGATGGCCGGCAACCTCCTGGAGGCGGAATACACCGAGGCCAAGGTCGGTCGGCGCGTCGAGGTCATCTTCGAGAAGCTCAACGACGACATCACGCTGCCGCAGTTTCGCCTCGCGCGCACGCCGGCCGGGTGAGGGGGAGAGGAACCGGACATGGCGCATCCCCTCTCCCCGTCATTCCCGCTTTCGCGCGCTTTCGCGGGAATGACGGGAGGGGGCTGAGCGATGGAGGGCGGGCTGTTCGCGCGCTTGCGCACCGCCGCCGGCGAGACCTGGCCGGCCTATACGCGGCATGATTTCGTGCTGCGGCTGGCAAAGGGCGACCTGCCGGAAGCGGCGTTCCGGCGCTATCTGGTGCAGGATTATCTGTTCCTCATACATTTCGCGCGCGCCTGGGGGCTGGCGATCTACAAGTCCGACACCCTTGCCGAGATGCGCCGGGCGCACTCGTTGGTCGCCGCGACGCTCGACATCGAGATTGGGCTGCACATCGAATACTGCCGCGGCTGGGGCCTCTCGGAAGCCGCGATGGCGCAGGAGCCCGAAGCCCTGGAGACGATCGCCTACACCCGCTTCGTGCTCGACCGCGGGCTGGCCGGCGACCGGCTCGACCTCGAAGTGGCGCTGGCCCCGTGTATCGTCGGCTACGCCGAGATCGCCGCCGAGCGGATGGCCGACCCGGCGACCCGGCGCGAGCGCAATCCCTATCGCGAATGGCTCGACATGTATGCCGGGGCCGACTACCAGGCTCTCGCCCGGGAAGCCGCGGCGGCGCTCGACGAGCAGTTCGCGCGTCGCGGCGGCGAGGGCCGCTTTCCCGCACTGGCCGCCTCTTTTGCCACCGCCACCCGGCTCGAAGCCGATTTCTGGCAGATGGGCGTTAAAGGGGGCCTTGATGCCGCTCGCTGACATCGATCTCGCCGGCGCCGCGGGCGACCACCGCATCGTCGTCGCGATGTCGGGCGGGGTCGATTCGTCGGTGACCGCGGCCTTGCTCGCGCGCGCCGGGTTCGAGGTCGTCGGCATCACGCTGCAGCTCTATGACCACGGTGCGGCGAGCGGCAAAAAGGGCGCGTGCTGCGCCGGTCAGGATGTGCGCGACGCGGCGCGCGTCGCCGAGCGCCTCGGCATCGCGCATTACGTGCTCGATTACGAGGCGCGGTTTCGCGAACAGGTGATCGAGGATTTTGCCGACAGCTATCGCCGCGGCGAGACCCCGGTGCCGTGCATCCGCTGCAACGAGCGCATCAAGTTCCGCGACCTCCTCGTGACCGCGCGCGAACTTGGCGCCAGCGCGCTGGCGACCGGCCACTATGCGCGGCGGGTGCCGGGGCCCGAGGGCGCCGAGCTGCACCGGGCCCGCGACATGGCGCGCGACCAAAGCTATTTCCTGTCGCGCACGACGCAGGCCGAACTGGATTTCCTGCGCTTCCCGCTGGGGCCCCTGGCCAAGGACGAAACCCGGGCGCTCGCCCGCGACTTCGCGCTGCCGGTCGCCGACAAGCCCGACAGCCAGGATATCTGCTTTGTCCCGCAGGGGTCGTACGCGGCGCTGGTCACCCGGCTGCGCCCCGAATCGGGCGAGCCCGGCGACATTGTCGACCGGGCCGGGCAGGTGCTTGGGCGGCACAAGGGGATCGCCCATTTCACGGTGGGCCAGAGGAAGGGGCTGGGGCTCAGCGCCGCCGAGCCCCTCTATGTGCTGCGCGTCGAACCCGCGACCCGCCGCATCGTCGTCGGCCCCAAAAGCGCGCTCGGCGAGACCCGCATCGCGCTCACCGAGCTCAATTGGCTCGGGGCCCCGCTCAGCGCCGGCGAGAGTGTGCCGGTCGCCGCCAAGCTGCGCTCGGCGCAGCCGCCGGTGCCGGCGACGCTCCATCC
>DATCQF010000622.1:0-7225 GCA_036569735.1 Allostellaceae bacterium
CCAACCGCACCTCGTGGTGGAAGGAAATCGGCTACGGACCTGAGAAATACCCGGCGACCTGGGAGGAGTGGCGCGAGGCCGGCAAGAAGCTCAAGGCCAAGGGCCATCCGCTCGGCCAGACGCTCGCGCACGCCTACGGCGACGCAAACGCGTTCTGGTACCCGTATCTGTGGTCGTGGGGCGGCAAGGAGGTCGAGGCCGACGGCAAGACCGTCGTGCTCAACAGCAAGGAGACGATCGAATCGGTCAAGTTCGCGGTCGCCTTCTGGAAGGATGCGTGCGACGAAGGCGGTCTTGCCTGGGACGATTCTGGCAACAACCGCGCCTTCCTCTCGGGCAGCATCAGCGCCACAAACAACGGCGCCTCGATCTACATCGAAGCCAAGAAAAAACCCGACCCCTATCAGACCCAGGACGGCAAGCCGCTGAAGGACGACATCTTCCACACGCCGCTGCCGAAGGGGCCGGCCGGCGCGTTCAGCTACCATGTGCCGTTCGCCGACATGGTGATGGGCTACGGCAAGAACCAGAAAGCGGCAAAAGACTTCCTGCGCTGGTTCCACACCGAGAAGATCTACGAGCAATGGTGGATTACCCAGCAGGGCTTCTCGGTCGGCCCGACCAAGATTTGGGAGAACCACAATCTGTGGAAGGCGGACCCGATCATGCTGCCGTTCCGCACCGCGGCGGAAAGCGGACGCTTCGCCGGCTATGCCGGACCCGCCAACCGCAAGGCCGCCGAAGTCATTTCCAAGTACATCATCAGCGACATGTACGCCAAGGCGGTGCAGGGCACCCCGGCCGAGGACGCCGTCAAAGCGACGCATGCCGAGCTGGTCAAGATCTACGCCTGAGCCGGCGTGCGGGACTCGCTAACCGGCTCGCAATAGGACGGCGCAGCCGGGAGAGCGGCGAGATGGACCTGATCGTCAAGAACGCCCGGCTCGCCGATCGCCCCGCCGAAGGACCCATCGACATCGCCGTTGCCGACGGCAGGATCGCCGCGATCGGCCATGGCTTGGAAGCGGCTGCCGAGACCTACGATGCAGGCGGGCGCCTTGTCTGTGCCGGGCTGATCGAGACCCACATCCATCTCGACAAGTCGCGCATCATCGGCCGCTGCCCGCCACCACCGAGTGGTCGAGCCGGGGGGCGCCGGGTCAACCCGGTGACGCTGACCGCGCCCTTGAAGAAGGATTTCACGGTCGAGGACGTCCGCTCCCGCGCCGAAGCCACCTTGCGCGAATGCCTGGTCAACGGCGCGACCCGGATGCGCACCCAGGTCGAGATCGATCCCGCCATCGGCTTGCGCGGCTACGAGGCGGTGCACTCGCTGATCGCCGACTATGCCTGGGCGATCGACATCGAGATCTGCGTCTTCCCGCAGGACGGGCTGACCAACTATCCCGGCACCGAGGAACTGCTTGTCGCCGCCCTGAAGCGGGGCGCCCCGGTGCTCGGCGGAGCGCCGCGCTACGACAGCGATCCCTCGGCGCAGTTGGAGCGCATCTTCGCCCTCGCGCGCGAATACGACGTAGACCTCGATCTCCATCTCGATGTCGGCGACAGCCCCGATGGCATGCTGATTTATCAGGTCCTCGAACTGACCGAGCGCTATGGGCGCGGCGGGCGGGTCGTCGCCGGGCACATGGCCAAGTTGTCGCTGTTGCCGCCGGCCGAAGTCGCGGCCCTGGCGCGCCGCCTCGCCGATGCCGGGATCGCCGTGACGGTGCTGCCGGCGACCGATCTCTATCTGATGGGGCGCGAGAAGGACCATGGCGTCGTGCGCGGCGTCGCCGACGCCAACCTCCTCAGCGCCAACGGCGTCACCTGCTCATTGTCGAGCAACAACATCCTGAACCCGGCAACCCCCTACGGCGACTGCTCCCTGATCCGCATGGCCAATCTGCACGCCAACGTCCTGCAGATCGCGGCCCCGGAAGAGCTGCGCGAGCTGTTCCTGATGCTGACCGAGCGCTCGGCCCGCCTCCTCAACCTCAAGGATTACGGGACCAGTGTGGGCAACCCGGCCGATCTCGTCGTCATCGACGCCGCGACCCCCGAACAGGCGATCGCCGAAATCCGCCCGCCGCTGGCCGTGTGGAAGCGCGGGAAGCGCACTGTCGTCCGTCACCCGCCCGAACTGCTGGCGCCGGGCTCACCGGGCTGAGCGCAGTTATTTCGCCGCGGGCTTGAGGTTAGGATAGCCGTCATAGATGGCCGACTGATCTTTGACCTTCTTCCAGTTCTCGTTAGCGTCCTGGATATATGCGGCCGTTTTCTCGCGCAACTTGTCGAGCGCTTCGCGATCGTGGGTGAGGTAGAGCTTGCCATCGACGATGGCCCAGGCCTCGGGATCGACCGTATCCTTATGGGGGTTTCCTTTGCCCCAAGCCACCCCCATCGCGCAGAAGCCGTCGAATTGCGGCGCGTATTGATCGGGGTTGCTGGCGAACGCGTCGCGATGCGCGGGGCTTGAGAATCGCCACCGGGCATCATGCCATTTGTATTCGAATTCGCTCTGACCAGGGGTGGGCCTGCCGTCGGTGAAATAGGCGACCGGATCGTAGCCGTTGATCGCCAGCCTCGCTTCTTCGCCCCAGCTCGGCCCACCACCAACCCATAAGAGAGCGAAGACCACGCCAAGAAACCACTTACCCGACCGTCCTGCCATAGCTCCTCTCCAATCGCGCAGAGACCGTCGATACTTTCCAGGCCCGAAAATGCGCGGGGTGGTATGCTACACGTGCGCCGGAGCGGATAAAACGGATTTCCGATGAGCCTTTGCCCGCGATGAGCGAGATGGCCCCGCCTGCCGCGACGGACGGCGCCTCCGGCGCCCGCCAGCGCAAACTCGCGGCGATCCTTTTCGCCGATGTCGTCGGCTACAGCCGGCTGATGGGCGAGGACGAGACGGCGACCTATGACGCGCTGCAGCGGCTACGCCGCGCGATCGACCCGATGATCACGGGCCATGCCGGGCGGATCGTCTCGACTGCCGGCGACGGATTGCTCGCCGATTTTGGCAGCGTCGTCGATGCGCTTACCTGCGCCGTCGAGATGCAGCAGGCCGCCCGCGATCTCAACTCGGCCTCGCCTCCCGACCGTCATCTCCAGTTGCGCATCGGGGTCAATCTCGGCGATGTCATCGTCGCCGACGACAATGACCTCTATGGCGACGGCGTCAATATTGCGGCCCGCCTGCAGGCCCTCGCGGCGCCGGGCGGGATCTGCATGTCGCACACGGTCTACGAGCAGGTAAAGAACAAGCTCGCACTCGACTACCGCTCGCTTGGCGCGCATCGCGTCAAAAATATCGCCGAGCCGGTGCGGGTTTACGCTGTCGGACCGGCGGTGCCCGCGGCGGCGACGCGACTGCTGACCCGGTGGCGCATGCTCATCGCCGTCGGGGTTGCCGGGATCGTCATCGCGGCAGGCCTTGTTGTTGTGGTTCTCGACCGGTCGTCTCGCCAATCCTCACCGGTCGCGGCGCCGGCCGTCGCAACACTCGCTGCGCCGGCACGCTTGGCCGAACGCACGGCGATAGCGGTATTGCCATTCAAGAACCTGTCGGGCGACGCCGGCCAGGATTTCTTCAGCGACGGGGTCACCGAGGACATCATCAACGCGCTCGGGCGCTATTCAAATCTGCTCGTGGCCGCCAAATCGGCGAGCTTTCAGTTCAAGGGCCGCAACGTTTCACCCGAGGAAGCCGGGCGCACGCTCGATGTGCGCTATCTCGTCGAGGGCAGCGTGCGCCGGGCCGGCGATCGGCTGCGGATCACCGTCGAACTGACCGAGGCCGGAACCGGGTTTCACCTGTGGTCCGACGACTACAATATCGAGACAAAGGACGTTTTTGCGGTACAGGACGAGATCACGAAGCACATCGTCGGTGCCACCGCGGTCAAGCTGACCCAGTTCGAGCGGGATCGCGTACTGCGCAAGCCCACCGCCAATCTTGCCGCTTACGAATTTGTCTTGCGCGGCCGCACCAGCGGTCTGATCAATCAGACGCGCGCCGCGAATGACGAGGCGCGCGCGATGTTTCAACGTGCGATCGATCTCGACCCGAATTATGCCGACGCCTACGCGGCCCTCGGCTGGACGCATTATGAGGCGGCGGTTTCCGGGTGGAGCGAATTTCGCGACGACGAGGTCAAGCAGGCCGAAACGTTGGCGCAGAAGGCCCTGGCACTGGATCCAGCCACGACCAACGCCTACCGACTGCTGGACGTTGTCAATGTGTTTCGGCACGACTACGACCGCGCGCTGGCGCAAGTCGACCGTGCGCTCGCCCTCAACCCCAGCGCCGCGGAGAATTTTCAGGAACGCGGCTATCTTCTGGTGTGGTCGGGCAAGCCTGCCGAGGCAGTCCCCTGGATCGAAGCGACGCTGCGGCTCGACGGCAGCAGCAGCCGGGCGGCGATGCTTCTCGGTCTGGCCAAATACTTCCTCGGCCAATATGCCGAAGCGGTCACCGCGCTCGATCGCACCTTGGCCAGCTCTCCCGGCCGCGCGATCGAGCTTCAATCCCACGCGGTGCTGGCCGCTGCTTATGGCCGGCTGGAACGTCGGCAGGATGCCGAACGGGAGCGCGCCGTCATCGATCACATCGCGCCATTTTTCGACGCCGAGCGTTTCGCCTCGCAATTCGGTACCAAGGAAGCGCGCGACGAGATGCTCGCGGGGCTGAAGGCCGCCGGCTTCCGCTGATGCCAGCACGGGCGCGCCTACAGCATGCGCTCGTCGGGGCCGATCAGGTTGAGCGGGGTTTCGCCGAGGAGGGCGCGCCGGCAGTTGGCGACGGCGCGGCGCAAATATTCATCGCGCCACGCCCCGCCGCCGGCCGAATTATGGGGCGAGCCGATCACGTTGGGCAGGTCGAGAAACGGGTGACCCATTTCAAAACGGCCATGCCGCACCGGCTCGACCCACCACGCGTCGATACCAGCGGAAAACCGCGGATGGGTGACGAGATGCCCGTAGAGCGCGGCCTCGTCGATAATCTCGCCGCGCGCGACGCTGACGAGGATCGCGTCATCCTTCATCAGCGCCAGCTCGCGGCCGCCGATCCGCCCCAGGGTCTCGGTCGTCAGCGCGGCGCTGACCACGAAAACGTCGGCGGCGCGCAGCATGTCGTCAAGCCGCTCGGTGGTGCCGACCCAGTCGGTCGGCTCGTCGCTGGCGCCGCGCCGGTTGATCGCGTGGATCTCCATGCCGAAGGCTCGCATCAGATGCGCGGTCGCGATTCCGACACTGCCGAAACCAAAAATGCCGCAGACGCCGCCACGCAGCATGCGATTGGCGCTACGCTGGTTGAACTCGCCGCGCTTCAGGTTGGCGTGCTCGATGAACAGGCGCTTTGCCGCGGCCAGCGCCAACGCGGCGATGTGCTCGGCCATCGGCTCGGCCCCGCCGCCCTTGTTGGCGGCGATCGGCAATCCCGGCGGCAGGGCGAGAGTCGGCACCCAGTCGATCCCGGCGGCGGTGAACTGCAATAGCCGCGCGTTGCGGATCAGCGGGATTTCGTCGGGGCGCAACTCCTTCGACGTGTCGTGGGCCAGCAGCGCGCCGGCACCGCGCAGCGCGGCGGCGCGGTTTTCCGGCGCCAGATCGTCGAGGTAGATCACCGCGGCGGCGTGGCCGAGTTCTTGCGCGACGATCGCCCGGCTGCGCTCGGTGAGCGGATAAGTCACCACCAGCGGCCCTGCACTCATCCTGTCCGCTCCAGTCGTCGGAATGGTCGATTCAATCCGCCGAGGCGGTCGCGGTCTGGATGGCGCGGCTGCGCTGCTTCGCGGCTGAGCGGCGGTCGCTGACCAGCGCCACGACGGCAACCGCGATCATCAGGATGACGCTGATGCCGAACACCCATTGCGGCGCGCCATGGTCCATCGCAAAGCCGAACATCAAGGGCCCGACCATGCCGCCGATGCCGAAGCCCGAGGTGACGATGCCGAAGGTGCGGCCCATCGCCCCCGGCGGGGCGGCGGCGCGCACCAGCATGTCGCGCGACGGCATGATCATGCCGCTGAGCACTCCCGCGCCGCTCATCGCCACGACCAGCAGCACGGGGTCGAACCCCACTGTCCCGATCGCCAAGACGATGCAGGCGTTGACCGCGTAGCCGACCGCCGCCACCTCGGCGTGGCGCCGCGTCAAATCGGCGACAAAGCCGCCGAGCAGTACCCCCAGCGCCTGCGCGCTCAGATACGCGGTCAATGCCAGGTTGGCGACCGACAGCGAGGTGCCGAAGGCGCTGGTCAGCGCCACCACCGAGAAATTGCTGATGCCGCTCCCGGAAAGGCTCATCAGCGCGAAAAAGCCGGTGAGGCCGAGGATCGCCGGGGTCAATATCGAAAGCATGCCGATGCCGTGACCCGCCGCCCGTCGCGCCGGGTGCGCGGGGTGCCCCGAGGCGAAGGTGGGCATGATGTCGCTGTCGATGCCCCGGGCGAACAGCAGCGGCACCGCGACGACGAGCGCGAGGATGCCCGCCGCCATCAGCGCGACATTCAACCCGAAGGCGGCAGCGAGCGTGATCATGGTGACCGGAGCGACCGCGTTCCCAAGAAATCCGGCGAAGGTATGGATCGAGAAGGCGCGGCCAACGCGATCGGGCGCAATCTTGCGCGAGAGGAGGGCGTAATCGGCCGGGTGAAAGACGCTGTTGGCCAGACCGACAAACACCATTGCGAGCAGCAGCGCCGGATAGGACGCGGTCAGGCCGAAACCGAGATAGGCCAGCCCCGCGACCACCAGGCCGCACACCAGCATCCGGCGCGAGCCGACGCGGTCGACCAGGTAGCCGACCGGCAATTGCGCCGCGACCCCGACGACACTGGCGACGGTCAACGCCAGGCCCAGCTGCATAAAGCCGATGCCGAGCGTCGCGGCCAACAGCGGAAACAGCGGCGGCAGGACGAGGCTCTGGAAATGATTGACGAAATGCGCCGACGACACCATTGCAAGCGCCTGGTACTCCCCGGTCTTCTCCCTGGGCTTCCCGCGCTCGCCGCCGGGCATCACTAGCGCTTCCGTCGTCATCCCGGGGATTGCCTCATTTTTTGCCAGATCGTGCAACATGGCGCGCCGGCGCCGCGCCGGCAAGTGCCGGGTGGGCAGGGCTGACCCCGACGAGAAGCAACCAAAAGGCTTGGCAACGCGGCGGTAAGGCCGTCGGGCGGAAAAGCGCAGCGCATTCCGCCGGATTGGCGGGCCG
>DATCQF010000623.1:0-4780 GCA_036569735.1 Allostellaceae bacterium
AATTCGCCAAAGGCGATGCGTGCGCTGCTTGCCTGATCGGCGACCGCGAGCATGTCGGCGGCTTTCGCGGTTGCCGCCGCCTCATCGGCCAGCGTATGGGTCAGATACCCGGTCGTCGCCGCCAGCACGAGCAGCAATGCACTCGACAGCATTATGAGGCGGGTACGGATCGTCAGCTTCGTCATGCGCCAGAAAGCCCGGGCCCGGGCTCAGTGATAGAGTGTGATGCTGATGACGGCGCCGAGGTCGCCTACCTTGCCGCCTTCTTTCGGGTACCCGGTCTTGTCCATCGCGCCCTTCGGCATTCCGTGGCAGGAGAGGCAGGATTCGGCATAATATTCCGGCACCATGATGCGAAAGGCGGGCCGCCCCTCCTGTACCATCGCCGAGAACGGCTGACCGCGCGGCCAGTCGGCTTGCAGCAGCTTGGTGGACATGACCTCCGCCTCCCACGCATCCGCCCGCGCCTTTCGGTTGCGTACGAGATTGGCCGGCGCAGTGACCTTGATTTCCGCCTCACCTTTCGCGCGCCGGGCGAACGCCTCGTCAACCAGCCGCGCGAACACCGCCGGAATGAACCCCTTGAACCCGGTTCCCATGGCGTTGATCTGGGACTGATTTTCGTCCATCACCTCGACGATGGCATCCATCAGGGTCTGCAGGAGCGTGCCCTGCCGTGACTTCGGATCGATCGACATCGGATCGACACTGGTCGTCGCCTTGTACTTCTGGATCGCCAAATCGAGGACGACGCGGCCGCCCAGTCCCTTGTCGCCGACATTGGCATCATCGATGCGCGCCTGGCTGTCGGAAATGACTGTGCGGGCCGCGCGCAGCATCTGCGCGAGGCTCTCAGCGATTGCCGCATCCTCGTCGGGGGCAGGTGCGGCGGCGGCCGACAGCGGGATGAGGCCGGCGATCAGCATGGAGACGGCAAAACGCCATACCCTGAGGTTCAATTTGCGGCTCCGTGGTGGACGGCCGGCCGGGCGCGCGGCAGCCTTACGGTGAACTCGGTGAACTCGCCGACCCGGCTGTCGACGGTGATCGTCCCGGCGTGCTGCTGGGTCACGATATCATAACTGATCGAGAGGCCGAGCCCGGTGCCCTCGCCGGTCGGCTTCGTCGTAAAGAACGGCTGGAACAGCTTTTCCCTTATCTCGGGGCCCATGCCGATGCCGTTGTCGTGCACCACGATCTCGACCGCATCGCCGAGATCGCGCGTCGTCACCTTGAGGATCGGCTTGAAGCGCGCGTCACCCGCCGCCTGGCGCCGTTTGTTGGCGGCGTAAAAGCCGTTGCCGACCAGGTTGAGGAACACCCGCGTCACATCCTGCGGCACCAATTCGATGGGCGCGATCGCCTCATCAAAATCGCGCTCCAGGGTGATGTTGAAGTTCTGGTCCTGGGCGCGCGCCCCGTGATAGGCGAGGTTGAGGGCCTCCTCGACCAGGCCGTTGAGGTCGACGTGGCGGCGCTCCCCGGTCCCGCCGCGCGAATGCTCCAGCATGCTCTTGACGATGCCGTCGGCCCGGCGCCCATGCTCGCCGATCTTTTCGAGGTTGCTGGTCAGCATCTCGACCGTTTCGTCGATCTCGGCGCGCGCGTTCTCGTCGAGCCCGGCGATCGCCGGTCCGGCCGCCGCCTTCAGCTCATTCAGCAGTTCCACCGAGAGGCCGGCGAAATTGTTGACGAAGTTCAAGGGGTTCTTGATCTCGTGGGCGATGCCGGCGGTCAATTGCCCCAATGAGGCCATCTTCTCGGCCTGAATGAGGCTCGCCTGCGCCGTCTTCAGTTCACGCAGCGCCGCCTCGGCGGTGTCGCGCGCCGCGCGGATTTCCGCTTCGGCGCGCTTCCTTTCGGTCACGTCGCTGTAGATCACGACAAAGCCGCCGCCCGGCACGGCGTTGCGCCGCACCTCGATGACCCGGCCATCGGGCCGGGTGCGCTCGGTCGACCAGTTCGGCCCGATCTCTTCGGATAGCCGGCGCACTTCCCCTTCAACATCGACCTCGCCGTACTCGCCGCGTCGCGCAAGATGACGGATGAACTCGGCGGAGGTCGGCCGCGCCGCAACAAATTCGTCGGGGAGATCGAGCAGCTCCTGGAAATTGCGGTTCCACGCGGCGAGGCGCAGCTCGGAATCGAACATCGCGACGCCGTCGCCCATGTTGTCGAAGGTCACGCTCAACTCGGCCTGGCGCTGGCGGATCTCGTCAAGCAGCCGCGCATTGTCCATCGCGATGACAGCCTGCGCGGCGAAATTCTGCAACAGCGCCACCTGTTTGTCGCCGAACAGCCGGACTTCCTGGCGGAATACGGTGATGAAGCCAAGCAGCGTGTTGTCCTTGCGCAGCGGCACCATCAGCAAGGTGCGCACTCCGCCGAGTTCAACCGCAGCCAGCGGCACCGGGTCGTCCACCTGCCGGGCAATCTCCGCCAGGTCCGCGATATGGGCGAAAGGTTCTCCCCGCATCAACCGCCAGGCCGGGCTGCCCGGTCCCGGCTCGAAACCACGCCGCAGGACCGCCGCAAACGGCTCGGGGGCGCCGTGCACCGCGACGGCATGGAAGTGAGCGCCGTCCCGGACCATCAAGCCGCCGAATGCGGCGCCGCACAGACTGCGCGCCTTTTCCAGCACCGCGTCGAACACCGGCGCGAGATCGCCGGGCGACGAATTGATGACCTGCAGGATCTCGGCGGTCGCGGTCTGCTGCTCCAAGGCCTCGCGGGTTTCGTTAATCAGGCGCGCGTTCTCGATCGCGATGACCGCCTGCGCCGCGAAATTCTGTAGGAGGGCAATCTGCTTGTCCGAGAACGGGCGGACCTCCCGGCGATAAATTACGAAGGTGCCCAGCAGAGTGTTGTCTTTGCGCAAGGCAACCCAAAGCCCGGTGCGCGCGCCGTCCAGGTCCACCAATGCCCGACGTAGCGGCAACCCCGTTCGGTAGGCCTCGGAGTCCGCGATATCATCGTCATGAACGACAGAATCGCCACGCACCAGCAGGCCGAGCGAACCGGTGATCGGACCCAGGAACGGGCCGACGACTCTAATCGGCTCGCGCAGGAAAGCCGCAAGCGCGTCTGAAACGCCCTGATGCCCCACGCTCTGAAAGAACTCGCCATCATAGGTGTAAAGAACCCCCAAATTCGCCTCGCAAAGGCGCAGCGCCTTTTCGAGCATCGCGTCGAACACCGGCACGAGATCGCCGGGCGACGAATTGATGACCTGCAGGATTTCCGCAGTCGCGGTCTGCTGCTCCAGCGCCTCGCGCGTCTCGGTGATAAGGCGGGTGTTCTCGATCGCGATAACGGCCTGCGCCGCGAAATTCTGCAGCAAGGCGATCTGCTTGCCGGAGAACGGACGCACCTCCATGCGATGCATGACAAAGGCGCCGACAACCTCGCCTTCCTTGAGCAGCGGCACGAACAGCGCGGTGCGTATCCCGGCCTCGGCCGCCGCCACCTCGGCGGGAGCGCCGGAGCGGTAGGATTCGTCCTCGCGCACATCGTGCATATGGAGAACCGACCGGCTGGCCAGCATGCGCATCGGACCCGATGCCGGCGTCATGGTGTGTCCCGTCGGCGTGTTGAGCGGCAGGATTTTGTCGAAGTCTTCCGGCACGCCGAGGCTGGCCGCACGGCTGAAGTCGCCATTCTCATAACGCAACAGGTGCCCGGTTTGCGCCTCGCACAGGGTCGTCGCTTTCGCCAGCATCGCATCGAACACTGGGGCGAGCTCGCCGGGCGACGAATTGATGACCTGCAGCACCTCGGCGGTCGCAGTCTGCTGATCGAGCGACTCGCGCAATTCGCCGAGGAGGCGCGCATTCTCCATCGCGATCACCGCCTGCGCGGCGAAATTCTGCAACAGCGCGATCTGCTTCTCGGTGAATGGCCGCACTTCCCGCCGGGAAATCGCGAAGGCGCCGAGCAGTGCCTCGTCCTTGACGAGCGCGACCGCGACCCAGCTCCGGATGCCACCGGCATCGACCGCCGCACGCACTCCCGGATCTCCGTCCAGATAGCTTTGATCGGTCGCCAGATCGAGGATTTCGACGAGGCGTTCCCCGAGCGCGATCCGGCCGACCTGCGTGTCCGGCCCAACCGGCCCAGTTTTGCGCAGGAAGGCGACAAATTCCGCCGGAATGCCAAACGTCGCGGCGGGGTGTAACCGCTCACCGTTATTTGTCCACAAGACGCCTTGCACGCCCTCACACAGCCGGACTGCCTTTTCGAGCATCGCGTCGAACACCGGGGCGAGGTCGCCGGGCGAGGAATTGATGACCTGCAGCACCTCGGCGGTCGCGGTCTGCTGCTCCAAGGCCTCGCGGGTCTCGGTGATCAGCCGGGTGTTCTCGATCGCGATGACCGCCTGGTCGGCAAACGTGCGGACCAGTTCGATCTGGCGCGCGGTGAACGGGTCGACGGAGCGATGGAAGAGAACGATAATCCCGATCGTCTCGTCCTGTCGCAAGAGCGGCACCCCGAGGGTCGTGCGTATCCCGCCGACGGCAGCGGTCTCTTTCAGCGCGTACTCGGGGTCGGCGGTGACGTCGGCGATGTGGACGACACGGCCTTCGAGCGCGACGCGCCCGGCAGTGCTGCCTCGGTCCGGACCGTACGTCCGTTCGCGCAGGGCGGCCTCGAACTCCGGGGTGACCCCTACCGCAGCCGCACACCGAAAGACGTTGCCGTCCCGCAGCGCGAGCGCCCCCTCAGCGGTGCCGCAGAGCCGGGATGCCGCCTGGAGCAGAGCATCGAGCACCGGTTGCAGATC
>DATCQF010000624.1:0-10429 GCA_036569735.1 Allostellaceae bacterium
CGGGCGACATGAGCCCGCTTCTCGGCGCAGATCTCGGCGAGAACGTCAGCCACCGGCGGTTCCCTGGTTGGTGCCCCCGGTGGTCCCCCCGGTGGTCATCGCCACCACCCGGTCGAGCACGCCTCGCGCCGCGCCGCTGTCGAGCGCGGTTGCGGCCAGCGCGACGGCGGCGCGCAGATCGTCGGCGCGTCCCGCCACCACCAGCGAAGCGGCGCTGTTGAGCAGCACCACATCGCGCAATGGTCCGGGCGCGCCGCCCAGCAGGTCGCGCATCAAGGCGGCGTTATGCGCCGGCTCGCCGCCCTTCAGCTCGTCGAGCGTGGCGCGGGGCAGCCCGGCCTCTTCGGGGGTCACCTCGAAGCTCCTCACCCGGCCGTCGTTGAACTCGGCGACATTGGTCACTCCGGCGGTGGTCAATTCGTCGATGCCCGAGCCGTGCACCACCCAGGCGCGCTCGGCGCCGAGCCGGCCCAACACCTCGGCCATCGGCACCACCCACTCGGGCGCGAACACCCCGACCAGCTGGCGCCGCGTCCCGGCCGGGTTCGACATCGGCCCCAACAGGTTGAAGATCGTGCGGGTGCCGAGCTCGACCCGGGTCGGCCCGACATGGCGCATCGCGCTGTGATGGCGCGGCGCCATCAGAAAGCAGAACCCGATCTCCCACAAACAGCGGCGCACGACGCTCATATCGGCATCGATGTTGACGCCGAGCGCGCTCAATACGTCGGCCGCGCCCGATTTCGACGAGAACGCGCGGTTGCCGTGCTTGGCGACCGGCACGCCGCACCCGGCGACGACGAGGGCGCTCGCCGTCGAGATGTTGAACGTGCCGACCCCGTCGCCGCCGGTGCCGACGGTGTCGATCGTGCCGGGCGGCGCGTCGATCGTCAGCGCCTTGGCGCGCATCGTCCGCGCCGCGCCGGTGATCTCGTCGACGCTCTCGCCACGCACCCGCAGCGCCATCAGGAAGGCGCCCATCTGCGACGGCGTCGCGTTGCCGCTCATGATTATGTCGAACGCCGCCTCGGCCTCAGCTTCGGACAGCGTCCGCCCGGCCGCCACAAGGGCGAGAAGCGGGCGGAGGTCGGTGGAGGAAGCGGCGCTCATCGCAAGATGATCTTTCTCATGTGCCCTATATACCAGCCTCGGCCAGCGGACGGAAACCGATGGCGCGACGAGCCTCATCAGCCAAATCGGTGGCGACGCCGGCCAAGGCGGATGCCGGCGCGGCACAGGGCGATGACGCCGACAGCAATCGCCGTCGCGTTCAGGGCGATTGAGGCCAGCACCAGCAGCAATACCGAGGCGGAGAACTCGAAACCGCCGCCGGAGTGACCGAGGTCAATGCCCGCCCCCCATAACGCGTCGGCCAAGACGGAGATGGCGAAAGCTCCAGCAAGCCGCCGCTTGACGCGCCGGCCCCCCTCCGCGATGACCAGTGCCGTCCATGTGCCGATCACCGCCGCGCTGCCGGCATCGGCTAGCAATGCGAAGGCCGAACGCTCCCAGAACAGCGCCGACCAATCGTGGCCGCTGTTCGCACCGTGGACATAAAGCGAAAAACTGAGCAAGCCGCTGAACACCATCGCGGCCATTATTGCCGCATAAAGCGCCTCGCGCGGGCCGCATCGTGCTAATGTCGCCACCCAAAGGAAATACGGCAAAAACAGAAACACATCTCCCATCAGATTTATCAATAAAGTGCGGGCGAGAGTCCGAATGATCGGATCGTGTATGTCGGCCGTTACCGAGCTCATATGCGGGTATAATAATGAGGTATACCCGAACAAGATGAAGAATGCACAAAAGCTGATGATAATGAGGAGCGAATACGAGCCGAGTGTTTCGGGACGCGCGATCGTCCATGTCGCCGCTGCAATGCCGACAGGCAGAGCGAATGAAGCAGCGGCGATCTCCAAAAACAGCAGCGAATTCTGCATGCACGTCCCCGCAAACGATGGAGCAATGGCCGGACCAGAGCAAAACCGGTGCGGTCAGGGCAAAGTCGGGTTTCGCGTTGCTTAACCGATCCTACATCTGATACGGTTCGGCCATGAACATCACATCGCCCTCAACCAATTGGTGGTGGCCCGTCTAACCCGGGCGGCCATCCTATCCTGTTTTGCATAGGCCGCCTCGGAGCACCGGGCGGCTTTCGCTTTTTACGGGCGATGGCTCGAGGGACCTCCGAGGCGACCGGTACCCGGAGGGGACCCCAGTGCAGCGCACCACCTACGATACCAGGGGCGGCATTCGCATCCATCGCGAGACGCTTGTTCAGCCGTATAGCCCGGCCGACACCGCGCTGGCCGAGCGGCTCGACCACCAGCGCGGTGTCTTGTTTTCGTCGAGCTTCGAGTTCCCCGGGCGCTATACGCGCTGGGACATGGGGTTTGTCGACCCGCCGCTGGTACTGACAGCGCGCGGCCGGGGCTTTGCGGTCGTGGCGCTCAACGAGCGCGGGCGGCTGTTGCTCGGAGCGGTCGGCTTCCATCTGGCCGGCCTCCCGGCGGCCGACATCCGGCACGCGGGCGACGACCGCATCGACGGCGAGGTCCGCCTGAGCACGACCCGCTTCCCCGAGGAGGCGCGCAGCCGGCAGCCCAGCGTTTTCTCGATTTTGCGCGCGATGGCTGAGCTGTTCGCCAGCCCGGATGACCAGCATCTCGGGCTCTACGGCGCGTTCGGCTACGATCTGGTGTTCCAGTTCGAGCCGATCCCCTTGCGGCTGGCGCGCCCGACCGACCAGCGCGACCTCGTGCTGTACCTGCCGGACGAAATCCTGATCGTCGACCACATGCGCGAGCAATCGGCGCTCTATCGCTACGAGTTCGAGATCGCCGGCCGCTCCACATCGGGTCTGCCGCGGGCGACCCCGCCACAGCCCTACCGGCTCGGCGACAGCGCGGCTGCTCGCCCGCCCGAAAGCGACCACGCCCCGGGCGAATATGCCGCGCTGGTGCGGCGCGCCAAGGAGGCATTCGTGCGCGGCGATCTGTTCGAGGTCGTGCCGGGACAGCTCCTGGTCGATGCCTGCGCCGACATGCCGAGCCTCGTCTTCCAGCGCCTGCGCCACGCCAACCCGGCGCCCTATGGCGCGCTGATCAACCTCGGCGAGGGCGAGTTCCTGGTGTCGGCCTCGCCGGAAATGTATGTGCGGGTCGAACAAACAAAGAATGGGGCGCGGCGCATCGAAACCTGCCCGATCAGCGGCACGATCGCGCGCGGCCGCGACGCCATCGAAGACGCCGACCGCATCCTCGAATTGCTCAACTCGAAGAAGGACGAGAGCGAACTGACGATGTGCACCGATGTCGACCGCAACGACAAATCGCGGGTCTGCGTCGCCGGCAGCGTGCACGTCATCGGGCGGCGCCAGATCGAGATGTATTCGCGCCTCATCCATACCGTCGACCATGTCGAGGGCGAGCTGCGCCCCGAGTTCGATGCGCTCGACGGGTTCCTCAGCCACGCCTGGGCGGTAACGGTGACCGGCGCGCCAAAGCTCTGGGCGATCCGCTTTATCGAGGAGCACGAGCGCTCGGCGCGGCGCTGGTACGGCGGGGCGATCGGCCGCATCACCTTTGACGGCAACATGAATACCGGGCTCACCCTGCGCACGATCCGGATGAAGGACGGCATCGGCGAAGTGCGCGCCGGGGCGACCCTGCTCTACGACAGCGACCCCGATGCCGAGGAAGCCGAGACCCGGCTCAAGGCGTCGGCGCTGTTCACCGCGATCCGCGGCTCGGGCGGGCGAGCGGTGCGCGGCGCGGCCCCCGCGGCGCAATCCGCGCGCGGCCGCACGGTGCTCTTGATCGACCACGAGGATTCGTTCGTCCACACGCTGGCCGGCTACATCCGCACGACCGGGGCCGAGGTCACGACGCTGCGCCACGATTTCGCGCGGGCGCAACTGCGGGGCGGGCTCTCTCCCGATCTTGTCGTGCTGTCGCCGGGACCGGGGCGGCCTGAGGATTTCGCGATGCACGAAACCCTCGACCTCTTGATGGAGCGGGGCCTCCCGATCTTCGGCGTGTGCCTCGGGCTGCAAGGCATCGTCGAATATTTCGGCGGGTCGCTCGGCGTGCTCGAGGTGCCGATGCACGGCAAGCCCTCGGTTGTGCAGACGCTACCGGGCCGGCTGCTGCGCGGCTTGCCGGAGCGCTTTACCATCGGCCGCTATCACTCGCTCCATGCCGTGCGCAGCCGGTTGCCCGCGGTGCTCGCGGTCGTGGCGGAAACCGTGGGTGACCGGGTGATCATGGCGATCGAGCACCAATCCCTGGCGATCGCCGCGGTGCAGTTCCATCCCGAATCGGTGATGACCTCGCCCGGCGAGATCGGCATGCCGATCATCGAGCAGGCGCTGGCGCTGCTGTGCACAAAAGCTACAGCGAAATAAATGGAAACACTTCAGAACATCCGGTCGAGGACTTCGCGCTGGATCTCGACCCGGAAGCGCTGGCGCAGCGCCTCGGTGAATTGCCCGGCGACGCCGGCCCTTGCCTCGCCGGCGAGCTGATCCGACAGCCCGGTGGCGGCTTCCTCCGACATGGCTTCGGGCGGCTGGATCTCCTTGAGCTGTGCGATATAGGCGCCGGTCGCCTCGGTCACGGTGACGACATCGCCGGGCTTTGCCGCGAACAGCTCTGCCACGAGCGCCGGCGGGACGGTCTGGTCTTTCTGTTCGCCGCGCGACAGCGGCGCCGGGGGAAGCACGGTCAGTCGCTTGTCGCCCGCCACCTTGGCGAGCGTTACATCCGGCGTGACGGCGGCGGCCAGCGCTTGGGCTTGTTTGGTGGCGGATTCCTTCTTCTGCTCGGCCTGCCATGCGGCGACCGCCTTATCCTTGACCTCGGCGAGCGGCCTCACCTGGGGCGGGATGACTTTGTCGACATTGATCGCGAAGATCGCCCCGTCCTTGGTATCGATGATCCGGCTGGTCTCGCCCTGGTTGGTCGTGAATACGCTCTTCAGAACTTCGTCGGACGCAACGGGCAGCGTGATGGGATTGTCCTGGGGATCATGGCCATTCTCATCGATCGCCGCGACCGTCATCGTCTTGAGCCGGTACTTGGCGGCGACATCGGTGAGCGCGGCGCCGCCGGCGAGCGCGTCGTCGGCCTCATTGCCGATCTTGGCGACGCGGTCGGCGGCATCCTGAAGCTTCAACTCGGCGGCGATCTGGGGCTTGGCCGCGTCGAAGCTTTGCGTCGCCCCCGGTTCGATCCTGACGACGCGCAGGAGATGCCAGCCGAGCGGGCTCTTGATCGGTGGGCTCGGCTGGTTGAGCGGCAGGTCGAAGGCCACGTCGCCCAATTCGTGCGGTATTTCCTCACGCGTCAAGAGGCCGAGATCGACAGTGTCCCGATCCTGCCCGGCGAGCGTCGTGGCAACCTCGTGCCACTCCTTGCCCGACGCAACAGCCGCCGCGGCTTCCTTGGCCTTTTCCTCTGAGGGCGAGAGGATTTGCTGGATTTCGCGGCGCTCGGGGGTCTCGAACTCGTCCTTGCGCTGGTCGTATTCCTTCTTCAGCTTGTCATCTGGAATGTCGCCGGCCGGTTCGAGGTCGGCGAGAGACAGGCTCGCCACGGTAATGCCGCGATATTCGGGAGCGCGGAACATTTCCGGGTGGGAATCGTAGAACTTGCTCAGATCGGCTTCGCTCGGCGGTGCGATATCGGTCACCGCCGACACCGGGAAGGCAACGATGTCGGCGAGACGCTTTTCATTGCGGTAGCGATAGAGGGCATCGACAACCGGCCGCGGCACGCCGACCCCGGCGGTGATCACCTGCAACAGGTCGCGGCGCGGAATTTCGTGCCGCAACTGGGCCACCACCTGGTCCTCGCTCATCTGGTTCACCGCCAGCGCCCGGGCGAACAGCGAGCGGTCGAACTTCCCGTCGGGGCCGCGAAACGCCGGGTTGTCGTAGATCGCGCCGCGGATCGCCTCGTCGGAAACCTCGAGCCCGAGACGCTGAGCCTCCTGGTCGAGCAGGCTGCGCTCGATCAGCTGGTCAAGCAGCCTGTCGAGGATGCCGAGCTGCTTCATTTGCTGCGCGTCGATCGAGGCACCGTATTGCGCGCGCAGGCGTTCGAGCACCGGCGGCAAGGCGCGCTGGAGCGCATCGGCGCGGATGCTCTCGCCCCCGACGGTGGCGACGACGGTATCGGCCGTGGGAGGCGCCGATCGCGTATAGATGCCCCAGAACCCGAACGAGATGATCAGGAGCCCGAACAGGATCTTGACGATGATGGAGCCCGCTCTGCCCCGGATCCATTGCATCATGGCGCGACCTGCCCGATTTGGCGGGATCAGAGGCCGCTAGCGGCGGATCGCTCAATTCCGCGCCCGATTGCGCGCAACTGGGCGCCGGCCGCTGGTTGACCTCGGCGAACCCCGGTGTGATCGTGGGAGCGAACATAGAGATGGCGCGGCGCCGCCGCAACATCGGCCCCATGCGCGCACGCCGCCGTGTGCCCCGCCGCCTGGAGAACCAAATGCCAGAACAAAAACAACTTGTCGCCGGCAACTGGAAGATGAACGGGCGGCGCGCCGACGCAATTGCCCTGGCGCGCGCGCTCGCCGGGCACGCGACAGCGCCGCATGCCTGCGACCTCATCGTCTGCCCGCCGGCCACCCTCATCATCCCGGTCGGCGAGGCGCTCGCCGGCAGCGGCGTCGCGCTGGGCGGCCAGGATTGCCACGCCGTGCCCGCGGGCGCCTACACCGGGTCGATCAGCGCCGAGATGCTGCGGGATGCCGGGTGCAACCACGTCATCGTCGGTCATTCCGAACGCCGCCACGGCTGCGGCGAGAGCGACGGCGATGTCCGGGCCAAGACCCTGGCCGCGTGGCGCGCCGGGCTGGTGGCGATCCTGTGCGTCGGGGAAACCCGCGCCGAGCGCGAGGCGGGCAGGGCGGTGGAAATCGTGTCGGGACAGCTCGCCGGCTCCGTACCGGAGGGCGCCGCCGCCGACAAGCTGGTCATCGCCTATGAGCCGGTCTGGGCGAACGGCACCGGCCTCACCCCGACGATTGCCGACATCGCCCAGATCCACGCGGCGATCCGCACAAACATTCCGGCCGGCACGCGGATCCTCTACGGCGGCTCGGTCAATCCGAAAAACGCCGCCGAAATCCTCGCGTTGCCCGAGGTCGACGGCGCGCTGGTCGGTGGCGCCAGCCTGCAAGCGGACGATTTCTGGGCGATCGCCCAGGCCTGCCGGTAGCAACCAGTTTACCGGGCATGACGAGGTTTACGCATGACCGGCTGTCCTTTGTAGCCAGCGGGCGGCGAAGCGCCTACATAAGGCGCGATCCCGAGTTCACCGCGCAGCTGCCCCGCCTATGCTGATAGTGTTGTTCGTCGTCCATATGCTGATCGCGCTCGCGCTGATCGGCGTCGTGATGCTGCAGAAGAGCGAGGGTGGCGCGCTCGGCATGGGTGGCGGCGGCATGTCCGGGTTCATGACCGGGCGCTCGACCGCCAATCTGCTGACCCGCACGACGGCGATTCTCGCCGCGGTGTTTTTCGCGACCAGCATCCTCCTCGTCATGCTGAGCAATTATTACCGCGCGCCGCACTCGATCGTCGACGAAGGCGGGCCGGCGCCGACCTCGCCGCTCGCGCCGGCGATGCCGATGCCGAATATCACGGTCACCCCGTCGACCGCACCGGCTGCTCCGGCCGCACCGGGCCAGCCGAGCGCGCCGGCCGAGCCAAGCGCGCCGGCCCCATCGACCGCACCGGCTGCTCCGGCCCCGCCGGCCGAGCCAAGCGCGCCGCTCGCGCGGTGAGCCGCGCCGGCGAATCGCCTCGATCGCGCGCTAAAGAGCCGCCAATGCCAGCAAATTCAGACCAAACGAAGATCCCCTTGGCCGGACTTGATCCGGCCATCCACGTCTTGCAACAGCCGCGATTTGGTTCGGCAAAGACGTGGATGGCCGGGACTAGCCCGGCCAAGTGATTGTAAAACTTATCGAATGTGTGAATGCAGCAGTGCTGGATCAGTTTCCGATGTGCCGGGTGATCGGCTTGCTATACTGTGAAGGTCCATGACGCGGTTCATCTTCATCACCGGCGGCGTGGTCTCCTCTCTCGGCAAGGGTTTGTGCTCGGCGGCGCTCGGCGCCCTGCTGCAGGCGCGCGGGTACACGGTGCGTCTCAGGAAGCTCGACCCCTACCTCAATGTCGATCCCGGCACGATGAGCCCCTATCAGCACGGCGAAGTGTTCGTCACCGATGACGGCGCCGAGACCGATCTCGATCTCGGCCATTACGAGCGCTATGTCGGGGTCGCCGCACGGAAGAGCGACAGCGTCACGACGGGGCGCATTTATTCGACGGTGATCGGGCGCGAGCGGCGCGGCGAATATCTCGGCGCCACGGTGCAGGTCATCCCGCATGTCACCGACGCCATCAAGGAATTCATCCTGGCCGATCTCGCCGACGAGGATTTTGTCTTGTGCGAGATCGGCGGCACGGTCGGCGACATCGAAAGCCTGCCGTTTCTCGAGGCGATCCGCCAGCTCGGCAACGAACTCGGCCGCGAGCGGGTGATGTTCATCCATCTGACCCTGGTGCCGTGGATCAACTCGGCCGAGGAGCTGAAGACGAAGCCCACCCAGCACTCGGCAAAGGAATTATTGGGGCTCGGCATCCAGCCCGACATCCTCCTATGCCGCTGCGACCGGCCGATCCCTGACGGCGCGCGCAAGAAGATCGCGCTCTTTTGCAACCTGCGCGAATCGCGGGTGATCCCGGCGCTCGACGTCGACACGATCTATGCCGTGCCCGGGGCCTATCACGCCGAGGGGTTCGACCGCGAAGTCTGCGTCCATTTCGGGCTTGCCACGCCGGAGCCCGAGCTCGGCCGCTGGGACGCAATCGTCAACCGCATCCGCCGCCCCGAGAGCGAGGTCACGATCGCGATTGTCGGCAAGTACACCCACCTGCGCGACAGCTACAAATCCTTGGCCGAGGCGATGACCCATGGCGGCATCGCCAACAATGTCCGGGTCAAGCTCGACTGGATCGATTCGGAGGTGTTCGAGGCCGAAGAGGAAGCGGTGCGCCAATTGGAGGGGGTGCATGCGATTCTGGTGCCGGGCGGGTTCGGCGAGCGCGGCTCGGAAGGCAAGATCGAGGCGGCGCGCTTTGCCCGGGAGCGCGAGATCCCCTATTTCGGCATCTGCTTCGGGATGCAGATGGCGGTGATCGAGGCGGCGCGCCATCTCGCCCGGGTATCGGGCGCCGGGTCGACCGAATTCGGCCCCTGCGCCCACCCGGTCATCGGCCTGATGACCGAATGGATGCGCGGCAACGAGGTGGAACAGCGCGAGGCCAACGGCGATCTCGGCGGCACCATGCGCCTCGGCGCCTACGACGCCGTGCTCGACCCCGAGAGCCGCATCGCCGCGATCTATGGCGCGACCCGGATCAGCGAGCGGCACCGCCATCGCTACGAAGTAAACATCGCCTATCGCGATACGCTCGAAGCCGCCGGTTTGCGCTTTTCCGGGATGTCGCCGGACGGCCTTCTACCGGAAATCGTCGAAATCCCCGATCACCCGTGGTTCATCGGCGTGCAATTCCACCCCGAACTGAAGTCGCGCCCATTCGAGCCGCACCCGCTGTTCACCTCGTTCGTCAAAGCCGCCCTCGACCAGTCGCGCCTGGTGTAGTGTTTTTCCACCGTCACCCTCGCGAAAGCGGGGGTCCAGGGCAACCGCCGAGCCATTGGACCCCTGGATTCCCGCTTCCGCGGGAATGACGGAAGCAAGGGAACCAGAGACCATGCAGCCACGCCACGTCACGATCGGCGACATCACCCTCGGCAACGATCTTCCGCTCGTGCTGATCGCCGGGCCGTGCGCGCTCGAGAGCCGGGCGCACGCGCTGGAAATGAGCGCCGCGCTGGTCGAGATCACAGGCAAGCTCGGCATCCGGCTCATCTACAAGACCTCGTTCGACAAGGCAAACCGCACCTCGCTGTCGGGTGCGCGCGGCGTCGGCATCGGCAACGGCCTGCCGATCCTCGCCGAGATCCGTGAGACGCGCGGCATCCCGGTCTTGACCGACGTGCATCTGCCCGAGCAATGCGCCCCGACCGCCGAGGCGGTCGATGTCCTGCAGATCCCGGCCTATCTGTGCCGCCAGACCGACCTCCTCGTCGCCGCGGCCGAGACCGGCAACGCGATCAACGTCAAGAAGGGCCAGTTCCTCGCTCCCTGGGACATGCAGCACGTCGCCGGCAAGATCGCGGGCAGCGGCCCAAATGGCCAAAAGAACGAGCGCATCCTCCTGTGCGAGCGCGGCGCCAGCTTTGGCTACAACACCCTCGTTTCCGACATGCGCTCCCTGCCGGTGCTGGCCGAGACCGGCTACCCCGTCGTGTTCGATGCGACGCACTCGGTG
>DATCQF010000625.1:0-2660 GCA_036569735.1 Allostellaceae bacterium
GGCTTCGCTGTCGGGCACCCTCTCCCGCAATGCGGGCGAGGGGTTTCGCGGCCAGACCTTCCGCGGCGCCTATTTCGGCGACACCACCATCGTCATCTGGCGGCCTTCCATGCGCGGCATCTGTTCGACCTTGGCGATCGCGTCGAGGTCGTCGCGCACCCGAATCAAGACGTTCATACCGAGTTCCTGGTGCGCCAGCTCGCGCCCGCGAAACCGCATGGTCACCTTGACCTTGTCGCCTTCCTCGATGAACTTGTTCATGCTGCGCATCTTGACCGCGTAATCGTGGTCGTCGATG
Organism: Allostellaceae bacterium; assembly: GCA_036569735.1. Taxonomy (GTDB): domain Bacteria; phylum Pseudomonadota; class Alphaproteobacteria; order ATCC43930; family CGMCC-115725; genus DATARH01. The sequence goes on from DATCQF010000625.1 coordinate 299, forward strand.
CTCGGGCGCAGCTTGATTTCCTTGACCTCGATGATCTTCTGTTTTTTGCGAGCTTCGTTCTTCTTTTTCTGCTCTTCGTATTTGAACTTGCCGAAATCGAGGATCTTGCACACCGGCGGGTCGGCGCCGGGCGCGATCTCGACGAGGTCGAGGCCGGCATCGGCGGCCATGGTCAGCGCTTCGTTGCGCCCGACGACCCCCACCATCCCGCCGCGCTCGTCGACGAGGCGCACGCGAACGACGTTGATCTCCTCGTTGATGCGCGGCCCCTCGCGGGTGGGGGTGACGTTCATTGGTGGTCTGGCTATGTAGGCTCTCCTCTCAGTGGTTGCGTAGGCCCCGTCGCTATCGCGCCGGCGGCTAGGGTTGGCCGGGTGGGGCCGCCTCGAGCTTCAATCTAGCAATGGCTTCGCTAAGCGCAAGGGCTTCCTGCGCCGGGCTGCCGAGCCGGCGTAAGGAGAGGGTGCGCTCGGCGGCCTCGCGCCGGCCGACAACCAGCATCATCGGGATCTTGGCGAGGCTGTGCTCGCGCACCTTGTAGCCGATCTTCTCGTTGCCGGAATCGGCGACAACGCGCAGCCCGGCGGCGCGCAACTCGCCGGCGACCTCCTCGGCGTAGGGAGCCGCCTCGTCGGTGATCGAGGCGACCACCGCCTGCACCGGGGCGAGCCACAGCGGGAAGCTGCCGGCATAATGCTCGATCAGGATGCCGATAAAGCGCTCGAACGAGCCCAGAATCGCACGGTGCAGCATGACCGGTCGATGGCGGCCGCCATCCTCTCCGACATAACTGGCGCCGAGCCGTTCCGGCATCACGAAATCGAGCTGCAGGGTGCCGCACTGCCAGTCGCGGCCGAGTGCGTCGCGCAGCACGAATTCGAGCTTGGGACCGTAGAACGCTCCCTCGCCGGGGTTGAGCGTATAGGCGAGCCCGGCGGCCTTGACCGCCGCTTCAAGATCCTGCTCGGCGAGATCCCAAATAACGTCGCCACCGGCCCGCACCTCCGGCCGGGTAGAAAATTTGACGGCTACATCTTCGAAGCCGAAATCGCGGTAGATCGACAGCAAGAGCCCGCAAAACGCGATCGCTTCGCCGGTGACCTGATCCTCGGTGCAGAAGATATGCGCGTCGTCCTGGGTGAAGGCACGTACTCGCATGATGCCGTGCAGCGCCCCCGACGGCTCGTTCCTGTGACAGCTGCCGAATTCGGCAAGGCGCATCGGCAGTTCGCGATAGCTGCGCAGCGTGTTGCGAAAGATCTGTACATGGCCCGGGCAGTTCATCGGCTTGACCGCGAGCACCCGCTCGTCGCGGCTTTCGGCGATGAACATGTTTTCGCGGAAGTTCTCCCAGTGCCCCGAAGCTTCCCACAGGCTGCGATCCAAGAGTTGCGGTGTCCTGACCTCGAGGTAGCCGGCGCTGTCGAGCCGGCGTCGCATGTAGTCCTCGATGATTCGATAGAGCTTCCAGCCCTTGGGGTGCCAGAAGACGCTGCCGACCGCCTCTTCCTGCAGGTGAAACAGGTCAAGCGCCGGGCCGAGCCGACGGTGGTCGCGGCGCTCGGCTTCCTCCAGGCGGAAAAGATGCTGGTCGAGCTCCTTCTGGTTCGGCCAGGCGGTGCCGTAGACCCGCTGAAGCTGCGCGTTGTTCGAATCGCCGCGCCAATAGGCGCCGGCCACGTTCATCAGCTTGAAGGCCTGGCCGAGCCGGCCGGTCGAGGGCAGGTGCGGCCCCGTGCACAGGTCGACGAAATTGCCCTGGCGGTAGAGGCTGATCTCCTCCTCGGCCGGGATTTCCCCGATATATTCGGCCTTGTAGCGCTCGCCGATGCCGCTGAAGAACTGGACTGCCCGGTCGCGCTCCCACACCTCGCGGGCGATCGGCTCGTCGCGGCGCACGATCTCGCGCATGCGTTCCTCGATACGTCCGAGGTCTTCCGGGGTGAACGGCGTGTCGCGCGCGAAATCATAGTAGAACCCGGTCTCGGTCGCCGGGCCGAAGGTGACCTGGGTCTCGGGATAGAGCTCCTTGACCGCCTCGGCCATGACATGGGCGGCGTCGTGGCGCAGGATCAGGACCCCCTCCGGCATCTCGCGGGTGATGATCGCGACGTTCGAATCATGATCGATGAGGGTGGCGAGGTCGCGCGGGCGCCCGTCGATCTTGACCGCGAGCGCCGCCTTGGCAAGGCCGGGGCCGATCGCGGCGGCCAGCTGCGCCCCGCTGACCGGGCCGGGAAATTCACGGCGGCTGCCGTCCGGCAGGGTCACCGCTACGGATTGCCCGGGTTTCACCGCCGAATAGAGGATGTCGTCGGGATTTTGAGCCATGGTGCACTTTACTCCGTCGATGGTGCTGTTC
>DATCQF010000626.1:0-9345 GCA_036569735.1 Allostellaceae bacterium
GCGACGAATTCCGTCGCCAGCCCGACGCGCTAGAACGCGCCGCCGAGCTCGACGCCGCCTACGGCAGCAATCCGCCGCTCGACGAGATGCCGATGTACGGCGTCGTTTTCTCGTTCAAGGACCCGTTCGACACGCGCGACATGCGCACGACCGGCGGGGGAGACGCGGCCTATGACATCGATTTCCCGGCGCGCGACCACATCCTGGTCGAGCAGCTGCGCAACAAGGGCGCGATCATCTTCGCGAAGGCCGTGTGCACCGAATACAACGGCCGCGCCGGCAACCCCGGCGGCCGCCACACGCCCGAAAAATTGCTGCCCTCGACGCTGGGCTACCAGCGCAGCAGCTGGGCCGGCAACCCGGCCAATGTCTACGACACGACGCGCGCCGCCTCATTGGGTTCGAGCTCGGGCTCGGCCGTGTCGGTCAGCGCCAACCTCGTGATGGCGAGCCTCGGCGAGGAAACCCGCGCCTCGACAAGGGGCCCGGCCAACCACAACGCCGTGGCGCTGATATTGCCGCACAAGGCGATGCTCGGCTTCGACGGCGGCGCGATCGGCGCCGACATCTACTGCGACAGGAGCGGCATCCTGTGCCGCACGATCGGCGACTGCGCGAAGGTGCTCGACGCCCTCAAGGACCCGGAGACCGGGTATTACGACCCGCGCGACATCTACACGACAGTGCCGCGCTCGTCGGTGCTGGGGACGCCGTACGCGAGCCATGCCCGGGCCTCCGGTGCGCCGGGCGCGCTCCGGGGCATGCGCATCGGGATTGTCCGCGAATCGATGCTGGTGCGCCCCGGCGAGATGGCGACGGTGCCGATCACCACAGCGGCGGCGGCCGAGTTGAAGGCGGTGCTCGGCGGGACGCTCGGCGCGACGCTGGTCGAATCCACCGATCCGCTGTGGCAGCCTGACCCCGACATCGAGCAGATGAGCCCGGATTTCCGCGCGGCGCTGGCGAAGCTCGTGCCGGTGTTCATGCCCGACCTCCTGTTCCGCCTCGGGGCCGACGGCACTCCCCTCTTCAAGGAGTTCGCCGCCGCGATCCGCCCGGCCGAGTTCCTGCCGGGCAAGGTGTTCGGCGGCGGCACGATGGCGCCGATCGACTACATGGTCGAATTGGCGGAGGGGAGAATTCCGCCGCCGGCAAACCTCGACATCGCCACGATCCAGCAGCAGGAGCTGGCGATGAGCTTCCGCTTCCACATCCCGCAATACCTCACGCGCCGCGCCGCCGATTGGGCGGCCCGCGGCTTCAGTGAAACCCTCACCGATTTTGCGACCCTCAATGCGCGGTCCAAATTCTGGGGCGATGACGGGCGCGCCGCCTTCCGGAACTGGGAGGAGGTCACCGACCCGCGCAACCCGCTCGGTGGGCGCCAGGGTGTCGACGAGCGCATCATGCTGCGCGAACTCCTGCGCCGGCTCGACATGATGGTGCTCTTGGAAAACAGGCTCGACGCCTTTGTCCGGCTGCACACCCCGTTGCCGCCGGCGAAGATCGGCGGCGCACCCGACCCGCAAGGCGGCCCCGGCAACCTGCGCCTCGAAACCTTCTACGGCCCCAACGCCGGCCTTACCGAGGTGCTGATCCCGGCCGGCTATGTGACGAGCGTCTACGACCCGGTCTTCAAGCTGAGCCCCGACGGCACCCGCTACATCCCGGAAGCCGCCGCCGCCCCGACGACGCTCCCCGAGCCCGGCCTCCCGTTCTCCCTCGTCTTCCGCGCCGAGCCGGGCCGCGAAGACACCGTTCTCCGCATCGCGTCGGCCTACGAAGCTGCCTCAAAGCGCCGCATCCCACCGCCCGCGTTCGGGCCTCTGGCCGGGCGCTAATCGCTGATCGGCATCAAGGGACGACCACTTCGATCAGCGGCGCGAACCGCCGGAAATCGGCGTCGTTGAAAGGCGACGAAGCTCACCGCCCATCGTCGCCGTACATGTCCTCGCGACGCAGGCTCAGCCCCTCGGGCCACGGTCCCAAATCGTGTTCCGGCAGATCGTTCACGTCAAACGGCTTCTTGGCCGGTTGACGGGCGAGCGGCGGCAGGGCGATCGTGATCTCGCGGTCGCCCGGGGGCACGTCCGGGGGCGCTACCCCGGTGATCGTGTGATCGGCAGCGACGTGAATGCGAGTGTGAACATCGGACAGGGTCGGATCCTGAACATTCCCTGCTAACCTAGCATGCTTCGCCGATTGAGGCATTCGGGTATCGCTTTGGTTGCAGTCCGGAAGGCGGTTTGCTCGGCACCTGAAGCCGGCCATCTCACCCGTCGCGGCGCTCGGGCATGGTGAGGAAGGCGTGGACGACGTGCCATAGCTGGTGGCGGTTATGGCCGAAGACGAGGGCGTGGGCGGCGCCCGGCATGACGGCGAACTGGCGGTCGGGGTTGGGGAGCTGGCGGTAGAAGTCGAGGAGGTCCTCCTCGCTGGCGATGCCGTCGTGTTCGCCGCGCACCAGGAGGACAGGCGCCTGGACCTTCAGCGGGTCGACGACCGGCAGATTGGCGGTCATGTCGAGATAGGTGCCGGTCGGGACCTGGTCGCCATAAACCAGTTCGGCGTCGGCCAACGCTGCGGCGACGGCGGGGTCGCTGGTACCGGGATGGTCGCGGGTGAAGATGCTTTCGATCATCGCGCGGTCGCGCAGCCGCCGGTTATGGGTGCGGAAAAATTCGACCTGCTCGGCGCGCTTCTGGAGGGTCGGCGAGTTGCGGCCGGTATAGGTGAAGGCGTTGAGCACGAGGCGGTCGACCCGCTCGGGCCGTGCCATCGCAAAGGCCCCTGCGCGCAATGCGCCCGACGATTCCCCCATGAAATGCATGCCTGGCCGGCCGGTCTCGCGCACGACGAGATCGGTCGCGGCGATCAGGTCGGCGACGCCGCTCTTGATGTCGGAATTGCCTTCGGTGCGCGACGAGCGGCCGTAATTCTCGTGGTCCATCGTCCACACGTCGAAGCCGAGCCGGGCGAAGACGTTCATCGTCGAAAACTCGCCCTTGCCCGGCACCGTCAGGTCGAACGACGACAGCGCCGAATTCGACGAACCGTGGACCAGGAACAGCACCGGGCGCGCGGGCGCGCCGCGCTCGGGTTCGAGGTGCTTCCGGTAGACCGCGAGCGACACATCGCCCTTCTTGACGGTGAAGTCGGAGCGCACCGGCGCCGCGGCAGAACGGGCCGTTACGGTCTGATCGTCAGGCATTGGGTTTTCCCCCGCATGGTCGCATGGTGGCGTGAGCATCGGCCGCCAGCGCGGTCTTGTCCATGCCCGCGGGCGATTGGCTTGCGCCGCGGCGGCGCGATGGTTTCCAATCTCGATCGGTCATCATGAAAGGACCCCGAAATGCCCCCTACCCGATACATCAGGCCGACAGTTTCCCTCCCGCCGGCAAGCCCTCCACTGCTCGCGCCGCAGCCGCCGATCGCGCCGCTGACGCCGCCGGTGCATGTGGTCGATTTGATGACCGTCGCGGGATCGGCGGTGTTCGGCGCGCGGTGGCGGGGGATGGAGGCGAAGATCGTCGAGTGCCCGGCGCTCTCCGACTCGCGGCCCGAATTCAAGACGACCTACGACGTCGAGCCGCATGCCGAACTGGTCGGCTTCGACGACTCGGCCTGGGAGGTGGTTCCGCCCGACGACCTCGGCGGCCGGCGGGGCGGCGGCATGATCTCGTTCTTCTGGTATCGCGCGACGCTGACGATCCCGGCAAGCGCCGCGGGTTTCGCCACCGACGGCGCCAAGACGGTGCTGCGGGTCAATGTCGACGACTACGCCGAAATCTGGGTCAACGGCGAGATGCCGCGCGCCGCGGGCCGGCCGAGCCCGGGGTGCATCCAGGGCTTCAACATGCCCAACCGGCTGGTACTCGGCGACAACATCGTCCACCCGGGCGACAGGTTCGAGATCGCGGTCTTTGCGATCAACGGGCCGATCTCCGCCGCCCCGGCAAATTTCCTGTGGTTCCGCGAGGCCAAGGTCGAATTCTACCGCTGACCGGGTGTGGTGCCGGCTTCGACCGTGAGCTCGGGCCAGCGCCGCACGACGCTGGCGGCGACCCGGTCGAAGCCGCCATACGGCCGCCGCGGATTGGGCCGCAGCCGCAGTGCGAACAGATCGGCGAGGCCGAACGGCGCCTCGATATGCAGCCGGTCCTCGGCATCGAGGCGCGCGCCGACCGCGAACATCGGCGAGACGAAGCGCTCCAGCGCCTCGGCGGTTGAGGACAAGGGTGTATAGGATTCGCCAAAATGGGCTTCGAACCAGACATGCACGCGCGCCTGGTTGCGCACCTCGACGATGCTTTTCAGCGGTCCGTCGAACGCGGCCGCCACCCGGCGGATCACGATGTCTTCGGCTTCGTAGGAAATATCCGACGCATCGAAATAGCCGAGATCGTAATCCCTGACCCCGTAATCGGGCGCGCGGCCGGTCAGGTGGTTCAGCACCAGCTGGTACACCGCGCCCGACATCACCAGCCAATCCGGCAGATCAAGCATCCGCGCGGTCCGCAGCACCCGCATCAAGGATGGAGCGGCTTGCACGATCTCGGTCAAGCGCCGGGCCAACTCGGCGTCCGTGCCGGGCGCGCGCATCGGGGGCCTCCGGATAATCGGATCGGCGGACATGATACGACAACGGAGGTCGCAGATGGATGATGACCGCGATTTCATCGGCTACGGCGCCGATCCACCCGATCCGCAATGGCCGGGCGGCGCCCGGGTTGCGGTCAACATCAACCTCAATTTCGAGGGCGGCGGCGAGCGCTCGATCATGGAGGGCGACGACGCCTCGGAAGGCGCGCTCAACGATATCGGCCAGCCCGCGCTGCCGGGCCTCCGGAGCCCGCTCGTCGAATCGGTGTTCGAGTATGGTTCGCGCGTCGGCGGCTGGCGGTTATTGCGCCTGTTCCGCCGCTTCGGGGTCAAGGTGTGCCTCCTGGCGGTGGCCCGGGCGGCCGAGCGCAACCCCGACCTCACCCGTGCCTTTGTCGAGGACGGGCATGAGATCGTCAGCCACGGCTATCGCTGGCTCGACTACCAGGTGATCCCGGAGGCAATCGAGCGCGAGCATATCCGGCTCGGCATCGAGACATTGGAGCGGGTGGCGGGGGTGCGCCCGATTGGCTGGATGACCGGCCGGCCGAGCGCCAATACGAGGCGCCTTCACGTCGAACTGGGCGGCTTTCTCTACGACCGCGACAGCCTCAACGACGAATCGCCCTATTGGGTGACGGTCGGCAGCGTCCGCCATCTCGTCATCCCCTATTCGTTCGAGACCAACGACAACCGCTTCGACCAGAACCGCGGCTTCTCGACCGGCGACGATTTCGCCCGCTACATGATCGACTGCTTCGAGACGCTCTACGCCGAGGGCGCCGACCAGCCGAAGCTGATGTCCCTGGCCTTGCACGACCGGCTGATCGGGCGCCCGGGCCGCATCACCGGGCTCATCAGGTTTCTCGATCACATCGCCGCGCGCGACCGCGTCTGGATCTGCACCGGCAGCGCCATCGCCGAGCACTGGCGGCGGGTTCATCCGGGATGAAAACAAAAAGGCGCGCCCTTCGAGACGCCGCCTCGCGGCGGCTCCTCAGGATGACGGGGCCGTCTCTAAGGACGCGAAACCGGTGGTGCAGCCCGTTACGCGCGGTAATAGGCGAAGACGACCGGGGAGACGAAGGCCCAGGTTTCGAGGAAGGTGGCCTTGTCGGGTTTGCGGCCGAGGGCTTCCATCGCGCCCAAGAGGCAGAACCAGTTCAAGACCTCGTGCTCGCCGCTCTCCTCGATCTGGTCGGTCGTGTAGCGGTGCCAGGCCGCGTAATCGCCTTTTTCGAGCGCATCGTACAGGTGGCGGTCGGCGGCGACATCGGGCCACAGCTGATAGTTCTTTTCGGTCAGGAACGAGTGCGACCAGCTGGACGAGGCGACAAAGGCGACGCGCCACGGGCTATCCGCCATGACCCGCGCGGCGGCGGCGCCGACTTCCATGCAGCGGTGCGGGTTGGGCCCGGGCGGGTCGAGGTTCTTGATGTCGCCGCGCATCGCCAGCGGCAGGCGCAGCCCGCGCGCGGCGTTGACCCGGCGCCCGTAGCAATTCACCGCGAACTGCACCAGCGGGTAGTCGAAGCCGCGGCGCTCGTCGTCCAATAGCTGGATCGTGTTTTCGAAGGCGTGCCCCATCGGGTGGTGCAACGGCTTATAGGCGTAGGCGACGTCGATGCCGGATTCGATCAGCCCGGAGGCGAGGTATTTGCCGGCCTCCTTGTGGCCACGCACGCGGAAACTCGTGTCGGCCGGCTCGTTCCACGGGTTCCAGGGCGAGCGGCGGTGCGCCCAGGGCTGGCGGTCCTGGTCCTCATAGGCGAGGACCGCGAACGGCGGGATGATGTCTTCCTTGAAGTTCTCGTACTGGTCGTCGCCCCACATCACGACGAGGTCGGGCTTGAATTCGTCGATTTCGCGGCGCGCCTCGGCGAAGTGCGCGCGGTATATCGGGCGCGCCCGCCCGGCCGAGGCCGTCCCCCAATCGTTGCCGAGCTCCTCGCGCAAGGGCGCCGGCCAGTTCGCCGGGTTTTTCATCTCCTCGGGCATCGCCGGATCGTCGAGCGCGGCGCGCAGCATGAAGGTCCAGTTTTCGTCGGGACGCAGCATCAGCGGCCGATGCGTGCAGCCCACTCCCAGGATCTCGGCCATCGCTTACCTCCCGTTCCGATTAGATTGAAAAGTAACGCTTTAACGCAAAGGTCGCAGAGGATTCGCAGAGGTCGCAAAGGATTCCAGTTCCTTCGCGTCCTCTGCGCATCCTTCGCGTCCTCCGCGGTAAGATGTTTCTTTTTCTTCGTTCCCTTAACCCGATTACGCCCGTTGGGCGGTCGGCAGCAGGGCCTCGCTGTATTTCGGGCGTAGGATGTCGAGTCGCATCGGGACCGGGGTGCCCAGCCACAGCGCATTCTTGCTGTGGTCGTCGTAGGAGCTTTCGGTCAGCGGATGAACCAGAACGTCGAGCCCCTCGCGGTTCAGCATCAGCCAGGGGACGATGTTCTGGAACTCCGGGGTCTCGAAGATGACGGCGAATTGCGAGATCGGGTGCGGCCCGCGCGGTTCGTCGCTCAAGGCGCCGCCTTCGACCTTGAACTTGCCGATGAGCGTCTCGCGCAGCTTGGCGGCGGCCGGCTTGGTCGCGGCGTCGTAATAGACGTGGGCGTGATAGCCTTTGTTCTCACTCATGGGAATCTCCTCCAGGTTCTGTCGGGATCAAGCTTCGAGCTGCGCCGCGATCTTTTTGCTGATCTCGGCGCGCCACTCCTCGATCGGCTTGAAGCCGGGCTTGGCGCGGCAGATCGCTTCGGTTTCGCGGTAGAGTTCATCCTCGGACTTGTCGAGGTCGATCTCGAAGCCGAGCGGCTGCGGCACGTACCACGGGGTGTCGCAGAACATCTCGATGCGGTTGCCCTCGGGGTCGCTGAAATAGACCGACCACGCGTTGCCGTGACAGCGCGGATCGATGACCGTGCAGCCGGCCTCGCGCACCTTGCGGAAGGCGCGCTGGACGTTGGCGAGGGTGCCGACGTTGAACGAGACCTGCTGCACCATCGGGGTGTCATGTACCGCGCCGCGGCCGCGCACCAGGACGACCTGGTGGTGGTCCGAGGGGTTGCGGGAGAGGAACGTGATGCGGCCGTCCTCCGCCCCGTCGCTGATAACGAAGCCGAGAACCCCGGTGTAGAAATCGATCATCTTCGGCACGTCGGTGACATAGAGCCCGACATGGCTGAGGCGCGGGGCTTCTTCTTGCGGCATGGGAGTCACTCCGTGAATTGGGTCCTGAGCCTGATATAGAGCGCGCCCGCCCATCTATCAAATCGATTGATAATATGATAACCATTCGTCCTATGGATATCCGCGCGGTCGACCTCAACCTGCTGAAGGCGTTCGACGCGCTGATGAACGAGCGTGCCGTTACCCGCGCGGCCGGCCGGATCGGCCTCTCTCAGCCGGCGATGAGCCACGCCTTGTCGCGCCTCAGAAGCCTCTTCGCCGACGATCTGTTTGTGCGCACTCCGACCAACATGGAGCCGACCGCCCGGGCGCGCGAGATCGCGCCGTTGATCACCGCGGCGATCGAGCATATCGAGGCGGCGCTCAACCTTGGGGTCGGGTTTGACCCGGCGCGCAGCACCGGCATCTTTACCGCCGGGATGGCCGAGTATGCCGAAGTCGCGCTGGTCGGGCGCCTTGCCCGGAATTTCGCCCAGGACGCCGCCAACGCGATCTTGCGGCTGACCCCGGCGACCGGCCACGAAGCCATCGAGCAGCTCGACCGCGGCGAGATCGACCTCGCGGTCGCCCATCTGCCGCACGTGCCGACCCATATCGACTCGATGGTCTTGCTGCGCGACCCGTTTGTCGTGGTCGCGCGCAAGGGCCATCCGATCACCGCGCAAAACCTGTCGCTCGAAGCCTACGCCGCGCAGAACCACGTTCTGGTGTCGCCGCGCGGCGATACATCGGGCGCGCTCGACCGCATCCTCGGTGATTTCGGGCTGAAGCGGCGGCTGGCGTTACTGGTCGCGAGCTACCTTGCGGTGCCCGCCGCGCTCGCCGCCTCCGACCTCGTCGCCACGATGCCGGAGCGCACCGCCCGGCAGATCGCCGCCACCGCCGACATTGCGATCATGCCGTTGCCGATCGATTTTTCCGCGACCGTGTCGATGGCCTGGCACCGCCGCACGACCAGCGACCCCGCGCAAGCGTGGTTCCGCGCGCTCTTGGTCGATGCGGCCGGCGATTGAGGGCGATAGCGCCCTCGTCGAGGCTCAGTGCGGCAGCAGGCGTGGCAGCGCGTGCAATTCGCCGATTGCCCGCTTGATCCACAGCCAAAGGAGCTCGGTCAAGGCCCAGACGGTCACGCTGCCCACGATAAAGCCGGCCAGAACGATTGTTAGCAACCGTTCCGCGAGCAGCTGCAGGGTGATGGCGCTCAAGTTACTGATAACGCCAACGATTGGGGGGATCGTTGTCAGGTAGTCCATACCCTAATCATCGCCCCGATGTGTAAACAATCCCTCTACGCGCGAACGCGAAGGGCGAGGGCGCCGCCGCAGCGCGCCGCGGGCGAGCCCAGGCCTAGAGCGTGATCCGATTAGGTAGCCTCACCCCCCTCAACCCCTTGGCCGGGCTTGGCCCGTGGGCCATCAGCCCACGGATTTGATCCGTGGGCATCCACGTCTTCCGGCTCAAGTATCCCGATCTGAAAGACGTGGCCCCCCGGGTCAAGCCCAGGGCTATCGCATTTGGCCTGCTCACTCCCTCCCCCTTGATGGGGGAGGGCCGGGG
>DATCQF010000627.1:0-6816 GCA_036569735.1 Allostellaceae bacterium
CGCCATAGCCCCCCGCTTCTTCCGACGTGCCGGCTCGCGCGGAATTATCGCCACCGGCGCAGAATGCGCGATCCCCCGCCCCGGCGAGCACGATGACCCCGATGTCGCGGTCGCCCTCGGCATCGCGCATCGCCAGGAGCATCTCCTCGACCGTCTCGGCGCGAAACGCGTTCAGCACCTTCGGGCGGTTGATCGTGATCGTCGCGATCCCGTCCTGCTTTTCGTAAAGAATATCCTCGAACGCCATCGGGGCCTCCGGATGGGAAGATGGCTGGCTCGCTCGCCGGGTTACGTTGGTCCGAGGCCCAAGAGGCGGCGGGCCAGCACGAGATGCGGCTTGTCGATCATCTTGCCGTCGAGCGCGAGGGTGCCGGCATCGGGATTGGCGGCAAAGGCGGCGATAACGCGCTCGGCCCATTCGCGCTCGGCCGCGCTGACGGAAAACGCCTCGTTGATGACCCTGAGCTGGGCGGGATGGATCGCCATCTTGGCGGTGAAGCCCGAACGCCGCGCCGCGAAGGCTTCGGCCCTCAGCCCTTCGTCGTCCTTGAAATCGGTATAGATCGTGTCGATCGCCACGATTTCGGCGGCGGACGCCGCCAACAGGCACAGCGAGCGCGCGAGGCGATAGGGGCCGTCGTAGCCGCCGTCGATCGTGCGGTTGCTGCCGCCGATGCAGGCCGCAAGATCCTCGGCGCCCCAGGTGATCGCTTCGAGGCGCGGCGACACCCCGGCATAACCGCCGAGCGCGAACACTCCGGCCGGCGTCTCGGTGGCGATCGCGATGATGCGGATCGCCCCGACCGGCGCTCCCGCCGAGGCCTCGAAGGCCGAGTGATAATGGTCGAGGGTGCGCACGTCCTCGGGCACGCATTTCGGCAACAGGATGCCGTCGGGCCGGCCGGCGGCGGTGGCGGCGAGGTCGTCGAGGGCAAGCCCGCTCCCCAGCGGATTGACCCGGACATAGCGGCGGATTCGCCCAGCGCCATCGGCCGGCCCGTGCGCCTCGAGAAACTCGCGGGCCTGCCGGCGCGCAACCCCGCGGTTCGCCGCGGCCACCGAATCCTCGAGGTCGAGGATCAGCGCGTCGGCGCCGGATTCGAGCCCGCGCGCGAGTTTCCGGTCGCTATCGGCCGGGACAAACAGCAGCGAGCGCATCGGCGCCTCCCTCTCAGGTAAGCTGAACGGCTATCGAAAAGACCGGTCCGTGTCCTATTACGTTTACCTCCTGGCCAGCCGCAAGCACGGCACGCTGTATCTCGGCGTGACGAACGATCTCATCCGGCGGGTTTACCAGCACAAGAGCAAGGCGTTGGCTGGGTTTACCGCGAAATATGGCGTCAACCGCCTCGTCTGGTTCGAAACCCACGACGACGTGACCGCAGCGATCTCGCGTGAAAAAGAAATCAAGAAGTGGCGGCGCAACTGGAAGATCGCCCTGATCGAAACCGGCAATCCCGATTGGCGGGATCTGTGGGAATCGATCACCCAATAAACCTCGCTGTCATTCCGGGGCGCGCCGCAGGCGTGAACCCGGAATCTATGCGCACGGGCTTGCGTTATTGGATTCCGGGTTCACCGCTGCGCGGCGCCCCGGAATGACAGAGGAATAATCACGCCGGCCGGGTCTTCATCAGCGCGGCGCGGCGGCAGATTGCGACGGTCTCGCCGCGCTGGTTGAGCCCCTGATGCTCGAACTCGACGATTCCGGCATCGGTGCGCGACCGGCTGCGCCTGGTGGCGATGACCGTTGTCGTCGCGCGGATCGTGTCGCCGTGAAACACGGGCTTCGGGAACCGCACATCGGTCATGCCCAGATTGGCGACCGTGGTGCCGAGGGTGGTGTCGCCGACGCTGATGCCGATGACGAGCCCCAGGGTGAAGATGCTGTTGACCAGCGGCCGGCCAAACTCGGTCGTCTTGGCGAACTCGGCGTCGAGGTGCAGCGGCTGCGGGTTCATCGTCAGGCTGGTGAACAGCACGTTGTCCATCTCGGTGACGGTCCGGGTCAGCGCGTGCTCGAACACCCGGCCCTCGACAAATTCCTCGAAATAGAGCCCGGCCATCGTTACACCCCCTTGAACACCGGCCGGCGCTTCTCATTGAACGCGGCGACCGCCTCCTTGTGGTCCTCGGTGAAGGCGCAGCGCGCCTGGTGCTCGGCTTCGAGGTCGAGCACGGTCTGGAAGCTTTCGGTCTCGGCGGCGAAGAGGTTCTTCTTCATGTAGCCGAGCGCAACCCGCGGGCCGTCGGCGATGCGCCGCGCCAGCGCCATCGTCTCGGCGTGCAGTTCGTCGTCGGCGACCACCCGGTTGACGATGCCGAGCGCGCCCGCCGTGTCGGCGTCGATGATGTCGGCGGTGAAATAGAGTTCGCGCGCCTTGGCTGCCCCGACGAGGCGGGTCAGGCTCCACGAGCCGCCGTAATCGCCGGAATAGCCGATCCGGGCAAAGGCCGTGCCGAAGCGCGCCGCCTTGCCGGCGATCCGCAGGTCGCACGCCAGCGCCAGCCCCAACCCGGCGCCGACGACCGGGCCGTTGATCATCGCGATCACCACCTTGGGCACGGTGCGCAGTAAGAGCGGCAATTGATGGGCCCGGCGCAACCCCTCGACCCGGTCTTCGAAGGTCTGGTTCTGCCCCCGGCTCTCCATCGTCTTGACGTCGCCCCCGGCGCACCAGCCGCGCCCGGCCCCGGCGATGACGATCGCGCCGACGCTGTGATCGGTCGCCAGCCGCTCCAGCGCGTCCTTCAGCCCCGCCGTCATCGACGGCGACAGCGCGTTGAGCCGCTCCGGCCGGTTGAGGGTCAAGGTGGCGATGCCGTTTTCGGTGCTTTCGATGAGATCGGTCATGGGCTCTCTCCTGGCGGGCGTTGCGCGGATCATAGCGGGAATCGCGTCGCTGTCATTGCGAGGAGCGTAGCGACGAAGCAATCTCGGAGAGGCGTGCGCAGGCGGAACGAGATTGCTTCGCTGCGCTCGCAATGACAGAAACGAGGACGATTGCGTTGGGAGGCGGTGGTGGAAACGGTTCGCGTCGTCTGTGCGCATGATTGCCCGGACATGTGTTCGCTGTTGGCCGAGGTCGAGGGCGGCCGCGTCGTGCGCATCAAGGGCGACCCCGAGCAGAAGTTCACCGCCGGGTTTGCCTGCGCCAAGGTCAACCGCGACACCGAACTGGTGCACTCGCCGGAGCGCCTCCAAACGCCCTTGCGCCGTACCGGCGCCAAGGGCGAGGGCAAATTCGCGCCGATAAGCTGGGACGAGGCGCTCGACGAGATCGCCCGGCGCTGGCGAGGGATCATCGCCGAGTCGGGACCCTTGGCGCTCCTCGGCTATGCCTATAGCGCGCATCAGGGACAGATGAATCAGGGGCTGATGGTCGGCCTTTTCCACGCCATGGGGACCAGCCGGCTGATCGCCGGCACGGTGTGCGACAGCTGTTCCGAGGCGGCTTGGGAAATGACGGTGGGCTCGATCGGCGGCGCCGACCCGGAAGCGGTCGACGAATCGGACTTGATCGTCTCGTGGGGCGCCGACCTCGTCGCCGTCAACGTGCATTTCTGGGCCAAGGTCGAGGCGGCGCAAAAGCGCGGGGTCAAGCTCGTCATCATCGATCCGCGCCGCACCCGCACCGCGCTGGGCGCCGACCGGCACCTGCAGATCCGCATCGGCACCGACGCCGCGCTGGCGCTCGGGGTCATGCACATCCTGGCGCGCGACGGGCTGGTCGACCGCGAGTACGTCGCGGCGCACACGGTCGGGCTCGACCGGCTCGAAGCCGAGGTGCTGCCGCGCTTCCCGCCGGATCGGGTCGCCGCGATCACCGGCCTTCCCGAGGCCGACATCGAGGGTCTCGCCGCTCTCTACGGCGCGGCCAGGCGCTCGTTCATCCGGCTCGGCGAAGGGATGACACGGCTGGCGCGCGGTGGCGAGGCCTTGCGCGCGGTGGCACTGCTGCCCGGCCTGACCGGGGCCTACGGGAGGCGCGGCGGCGGCGCCCTGCTCTACACCGCGCCGTCGTGCGAGCTCAATTACGCGGCGGTGCGCAAGCCATCCGGGCCGCAGACGACCCGCCTCGTCAATCACCTGCGGCTCGGCGACGCTCTGTTGAATATGAATGATCCGCCGTTGCGCGGCCTCTTCGTCGCCGCCAACAACCCGGCGGTGAGTTGCCCCGATCTCGGCAAGGTGCGCCGGGGGCTGGCGCGCGAGGATCTGTTTACCGTCGTGCACGACCCGTTTCTGTCGGTGACCGCGCACTATGCCGATATCGTCCTGCCGGCCGCGACCTATCTCGAGAGCGCGGATCTCTACCGCGCCTACGGCACCTATTACCTGCAATACGCACCCGCCGCGGTGGCGCCGCAGGGCGAGGCCTGGTCCAATTTCCGCCTGGCGCAGGAATTGGCCAAGCGCATGGGGCTGACCGACCCGGTATTCCAAATGGCGCCCGCCGAGGTCATGGCCGAGCTGTTTCGCGGCGCCAAGGGGCCGGTCGCAGCGCTTGACCTCGGCGAGGTGCGCAGGGGCCGGCCGATGCGCATGGCGCGGCCGGACGGACAGCAATTCCGCACCCCTTCGGGCCGGCTCGAATTCTATTCCGAACAACTTGCCGCCCAGGGCCTCGCACCGATGCCCGACTGGCAGCCCGATCCCGAGGAGGAGAAAGATGCCGCGCGCTGGCCGCTGCGTCTCCTCACCGCGCCCGGCTATTTCCAGGCCCACACCGCCTATTCCGGGGTCGCCTTCCTGCGCCGGCGCGAGGGTCCGCCCTCGTGCATCCTGCACCCCGACGAGGCCGGCCGCCGCGGCCTCGCCGACGGCGCGCGGGTGCGCCTCTTCAACGAGCGCGGCGCGGTCGGCCTCGTCCTCAAGGTCAGCGACGAGGTGCTGCCCGGGGTGGTGCTGGTGCCCGGCCAGCGGCCCGACGGCGAGACCGTCTCGGGCACCGTCAACATCCTGTGCTCGGACCGCTACACCGATTTGGGCGAGGGCGCGACCTACCAGAGCACATTCCTCGACGTCGCCGCGTGGTCCGACGAAACCTCGGCTTAATTCTCGACGGGCCACTCCGGGGCCTCGCCGTTGGCGGGTCGTTGGGCGTTATTCAAGGCCCGTCGCATCCGGCGACTCGTCTTCTGCTATGCTGCTGGCATTATGTCGGCGAGCGTGTCCTTCAACCGTTGCCGCGCCGTCCATAGCTCAAATTGCGCCTGCATCTGAACGTACAGCTCCGGCGCCCCCCCGGTCAGCCGGCCGAAGCGAAGCGCCATCTCGGCGGTAACGGGTTGCGCGCCGTTCAGCACGGCATCGAGCGCTGGTGGCGAGACCTTCATGCGCTTGGCCGCCTCGGCGACCGGAAGCCTGACGTGATCATCGAGGATCTCGCGCATCAATTCGCCGGGGTGCGTGGGCACCCGGGCAATCGGCCGGTTAACCTCCAGATCAGCCATCTTTCGCACTCCTCAATGGTATTGTTCCAGGTGTACCCGGAACGCGGCGCCATCACTCCACTCAAATGTCAGGCACCATGGGCCGTTGATATGGACCGAATAGCGCTGTGGCCGGCCGCGCAGTGCATGAAAGTCAAAACCCGGCTGGTGTAGGGAGTCCAAACTCGTCGCCGCGTCAAGCGCGTCGAGCCGAACCAGCGCACGCTTTTGCAGGTCGGGCCTGACCCGAGACGATTTTCCCGTCTCGAACAGCTCTTTTAAGCCGCGATGCCTGAAGCTTTCGATCACAATCTATGTAAGCTGGCGCCCTGCGGGCCGTAAAGTGCCTGCCTCGACACCTGCCGGCGCTAGCCAGCGGCCTGGCGCGCGCGTTACTCTGTCGCAACCGCGAGCCAGCCAAGGCGCAACATCTGGGGGCAGCAAGATGAAATACGACGTCATTTCGGCCGATTGCCATGTCGATCTGATCTGGCTGCCGCCCGATCTGTTCACCGCGAACGCGCCGGCCGCATTGAAGGAGCGCATGCCCTATGTCACCGACGGGCCGCGCGGCAAGGAATGGGTGACCAAGAACGGCGCCTCGTTCGGGCTGATGAACGGGATGGGCTCGGCCGGACGCAAATATGAGCCGGGCAAGATCCACCGCTCCGACCGGATGGCCTCGACCGGGCTTTACGCCGACGGCGACAAGGGCATCCGCCGCCTGACCGACCCCGATCTGCGGCTCAAGGAGCAGGACCGCGACGGGGTCCAGGCCGAGGTTCTCTACCGCATCCTCGGCGCCACCAGCCGGCTCAATGATGACGAAGCCGCCGGCACGATGCTGCGCATCTACAACGACTGGCTCGCCGATTTCTGCGGCCACCATCCCGAGCGTTTCGCCGGCCTCGCCTGCATCCCCAACCACGATACCGACGCCGCTGTCGGCGAGATCGAGCGCGTCGCGCGGCGCGGCAATGTGCGCGGCCTCGAAATCGCCCGCCGGTACGACATGACGGCGCTGTGGGACCCGTGGTGGAACCCGGTGTGGGACGCCATCGCGGCGAGCGGGCTGCCGGTGCATTTCCACACGATCGGCGGCGCCCGCCGCGATTTCTCGAAGCTCACCGGGAAGACCCTGCTCGCGGCGCGGGCGGCGAGCATTTCGAGCTTCCAGATGCACATGGCCGACGTCTTGATGTCGGTCATCTTCGCCGACGTTCTCGAGCACCACCCGAACTTGAAGATGGTGATCGGCGAGGCCGGCACCGGCTGGATCCCCTACATCCTCGACCGCATGGACGCCGAGTGGGAGGACCAGTTCAAGGACCTCGACCTCAAGATGAAGCCGAGCGGATATTGGTACCGGCAGTGCTATGC
>DATCQF010000628.1:0-5526 GCA_036569735.1 Allostellaceae bacterium
GGTGCGGCGCGCCGAGGAATTGGGGTTCAGCCGCGCCTGGTTCTACGACACCCAGATGCTGAGCGCCGCCCCGTTTGTCGCGATGGCCGCCGCGGCGATGAAGACAACGCATATCCGGCTCGGCACCGGGGTTCTCATCCCTTCGAACCGCATCGCCCCGGTGGCGGCGAACGCGTTTGCCTCATTGAACAAGCTGGCGCCGGGGCGGATCGATTTCGGGGTCGGCACCGGTTTTACCGGACGCCGGGCGATGGGGCTGGGCGCGGTCAAGCTCGCCGACATGGAAGAATATATCCGTACCGTGGTGGCGCTGCTGCGCGAGGAGACCATCGAGGCCGCGCTCGAAGGGAAGCGGCGCCTCATTCGCCTCTTGAACCCGGAGCTTGGCCTGGTCAACACGCGTGACCCGATCGGGCTCTACGTTGCCGCCTCCGGCCCGAGGGCCCGCCAACTGACCGCGAGGCTCGGCGCCGGGTGGATCAACACGACGGCGGATGTGGCCGGCGGGGTCGCCGCTCTCGATGAGATGCGGGGACTGTGGGCGGCGGCGGGACACCAGGAGGAGGCTCTCGACGCGATCGTCTTGACCGGCGGCGTCGTTCTCGACGAGCACGAGCCGGCCGATTCGGCGCGCGCGGTGGCGCAAGCGGGCCCCCGCGCCGCGATGCTCCTGCACCGCGCCGCCGACGCCGCGCTGATGGGGTGGCCGGCGATCGCGGCGATCCCCCCGGAGGTGGCGGACGCCGTGGCGGGCTATGTCGAATTGGCCCGCGGCTTCCGGCCGCAGGGCGCGCATTACCTCGAAAACCACCGAGGCCATCTGATGTTCGTCAAGCCCGAGGAACGCCCGTTCGTCACCGCCGAACTGATCCGGGCGACGACGTTCGCGGCGCCCGAGAGGGAGCTGAAATTGCGCATCGCCGCATTGGCCGCCGCCGGCTATAGCGAGATCGCGATCCAGATCGTCCCCGGCCAGGAGCACGCGATCGAGGATTGGGGCCGCATCCGCCGCGCCTTTGCGTGATTCCCTCGCCACGAAGACACGAAGGATTTATCGGCGAAACCGCTGGATCGACATGGTGCGTCCTTCGAGACGCCCGCTCTCATCCTGAGGAGCCGCCGCAAGGCGGCGTCTCGAAGGGCGGGCTCCTCAGGATGAGGTTCTTTCTTAATGTCATCATGGACTTACGTCATCCTGAGGAGGTGCGAAGCGCCGTCTCGAAGGACGCATATTTCGTCGTGCAGCACCCGTTTCCACCACTCTGGCGATACTTTCGCGCGCGCTCAACCACTCGCGCTCCGATCCAGATTGCTTTCCGTGGTGGCTTCACATGCCGGCGGTGTCTTTCGCCAGCTCGATCAGGGCGCGCAGATAGTCCTCCCCGGTTCGGGGAAAATGATCGACGCCGATGCGTGCGCGGTATTCGTGGGCCCGCTCGGCGAAATCGTCCATCACGTCGAACTCGCCGAGCCAGTTCAGTATGGCGAGATATTCGACATAGACCGGCGCGCCGGGCAGGCCCCGCACATCGTCCGCCAGCTCCTGCAACAGTTTGGCGGCAGCGGCGCTGTGCTGGTCCGACGGGTCCTCGCCGAGCTTCTTGATCCGCCAATCCGCGACGCGTTCGAGGTCGAGCGCCTCGACCGGATCGTTGTCGGGGTGCGCCCTACCACCCGTCACCGCGGGCCTCAGTCATGCCGACAGGCGCGAATTATGCCGCCGCTTTTGGCTTCGTCATTCGCTCGCCGACGCTGAGGACCTCGATGCCGATCACTCGCCCATCGGCGTCGAAATCAAGCATGATCCCCGGTGTTACTTCTTCCGTTTCGGCTGATTTGACGCCCTCGGGACCAAACCAGATAAACATCGCGTCTGCTTCGGGATCGTAGCTGGTCCGCATCATGGTCTGGCATCCCGGTCGAAGTGGACGGTGACGATCACAATGTCGTTTCCCTCGGCGCGATGCACAACCCGCAGAATTCGCCCGCAGGCCTCGTCGATCGCCTTGAAGGAGCGCATCAGCGTGGGATCGCCTGGGTCGATGGCGTTGAAATCCGGCACGGCAACCGTCCGGTTGATCCAATCTTTTCGACGGCTTCTTCCGCGTGCCTGGTTAGCCGGATCATACGCGCAATGGTAACAAAAAAGGGGCGCCAGCGGGCGCCCCTTTCCGGTTCGGCCGTGCCCTCGCGCTCAGGTCGAGTAGTCGGAGAATTGTACGGTGCCGGCGCGGGCGCGGTAGTCGGTCTTGACGTTGACGAGGGCGACGCGGCCCGCGTCGACCTGTTTCTGCGCACGCTCCAGGGCCGGGCGGATGTCTTCCGGGTTCTCGACGTATTCGCCGTAGCAGCCGAGGCCCTCCGCCATCTTGTCGTAGCGGGTGTAGCCGAGGTCGCGACCGGGCTTGTTGCGCTCCGGGTCGGCCGTCCATCCGCCGTTCAAGCTGATGATGACGAGGATCGGCAATTTGTGGCGCACCGCCGTGTCGAGCTCCATTGCGTTGAGGCCGAACGAGCCGTCGCCGTGGCAGCAGATCACCTGCTTGTCGGGGCAGGCCGCCTTGGCGCCGACAGCGAACGGCATGCCGACGCCCATCGTCCCGAACGGTCCGGAATTGAGGCGATGACCCGGCTCGAAGGTCGGCATCGACTGGCGCCCGAAGTTCAGGGTCTCCTGACCGTCGACGACCAAAATGGCATCGCGCTTCATGAAGTTCTTGACCTCCTCGAAGAGGCGCAGCGGGTGGATGTCGCCGTCGGTCGGGTAGTTGCCGCCGGGGCCGGTGCGCTTGGCCGCCTCGCCGTCGGCCAGCGTCTTGCGCCAGCCGGCGAACTTCTCGGGCGTATTGGCCGGGATCGCGTCGAGCAGTTGCAGCAGCACCGACTTGCAGTCGCCGACGATCGGGATGTCGACGTTGCGGGCCGACATGCCGAGCTCCTCGGCGTCGATCTCGATCCGCGCAATCTTGGCGTTGGCGCCAAAGCGCGGCGGCGCGGCATGGCCGATGATGTAATTCATCCGGGTGCCGAGGATGATGATCAGGTCGGCGTCGCGGAACGCCGTCGAGCGCATCGTCAGATAGGAATAGGGGTGGTCGTCGGGCACCACGCCGCGGCCTTGCGGGGTCGTGTAGAACGGGATCCCGGACTTCTCGACGAACTGCCGCATCTCGTTCCAGGCGCGCGACCAGATGACCCCGCCGCCCGACGCGATGATCGGCTTTTTGGCGCTGGCGATCGCATCGACCAGGGCGTTGATCGCCTTTGGCTCGGCATAGGGCCGCGCGCCGACGATCGGCCGACCGGCATAGCTCCAGTCGACTTGGCTCTCCTCGACCTTCTGGTAGAGGATGTCGCCCGGCCAATCGAGGTAGACCGGGCCCGGCTTTCCGGTCATCGCCTTCTGGAAGGCGAAATTGACCTGCTGCGGGATGCGCTTCACGTTGTGGATGCGGTCGGCGTATTTGACGCAGCCGCTGAGGATCGCCATCTGGTCGATTTCCTGGAAGACCTGACGGCCGAACTGGCTGATCGGGCTGGCGCCGCCCATGCCGATGACCGGGCAGCAATCGATGAGGGCATTGGCGAGGCCGGTCGACAAATTGATCGCCGCCGGGCCCGAAGCCGCCATGCACACGCCGGGTTTCTGGCGCAGCCGGCTATAGGCCTGCGCGGCAAACGCCGCCGCCTGCTCGTGGCGCACGTCGATCATCCGGATGCCGGCTTCGATGGCCTTCGCCTCGGCGAGCAGCATCGGCCCGCCCATGATGTAGAATGCGTCCTCGACGCCTTCGGCCTTCAGGCATTTCGCCAGGATTTCCGAGCCGGTCAGTTCCGCCATTGGGGGTCTCCTCTCCTCGAATTGTCATCCCGGCAAAGGCCGGGTTCCATTTATCGGCACACGGGATATATCAGTCCGACACCACGGGCCGACCCGGTTTGAAAGTCCAGAATCTCGTTCCCACCGCGGATCCCGGCCTTCGCCGGGATGACACGGAGGTGGGCACCGGCCAATGCCTTTGTCCCAAAACCAAAGCGGCGCCCAATCGGGCGCCGCTGGCTGGTTTCTCTAGCCGATGACCTTTTCCGATCGCAACGCCTTGAGGTCGCCCGCGCTCATCTCGAGCCAGCTGGCGAACACCTCGTCGGTGTGCTGACCGAGCTTGGGCGACGGCTTCAATTCGGGCGGCTTGCCGTCGAAGCGCACCGGCCAGGCCTCGCACTTCCAGTCGCCGTCGGGGTGCTTCATGACCTGCATGATGCCGCGCTTCTCGAAGCTCGGGTCGTTCTGCAGCTCGAGTGTGTCGTGGACCGCCCCGGCCGGGACCCCGGCGGCGCCGATGATCTGCATCGCCTCTTCCTTGGTGTGGTCCTTGGTCCAGTTGGCGATGATCTCGTTGATCAGACCCTCGTTCTTGTTGCGCTCCTCGTTGGTGGCGAAACGCGGGTCGCCGATCAGATCGGCGCGGCCGATGACCTTCAAGAGGCGGTCCCAATGGTCGGGGTTGGCGCGGCTGCAGAACACATAGACATAGTCGTTGTAGCCGCCCGGCTTGCACGGATAGATGCCGCACGGGGCCGGTGCGCCCGAGGTGCTTTGCGCGCCCATGCGCGGCGCCGCCTTCTTGTTGCCGCCCTGCGCCATCACGGCAAAGGACGTGCGGATGTAGTGCATCACCGAATCCTGCATCGCCAATTGCAGGCGGCGGCCCTTGCCGGTCTCGCGCTTCTCGTAGAGCGCGCCCAAGACGCTGATCGCCATCAGCATGCCGGTGCCGGTGTCGCCGATCGTGCAGCCGGGCTTGACCGGGGTCTGCCCGGGCTCGCCGGTGACGCTCATCGTGCCGCCGGCGGCCTGCGCGATCATGTCGAAGGCGAGGCTTTTCTCGTAGGGGCTGCCCTCGCCGAATCCCTTGACCTGGCAGTAGATGATGCCGGGGTTGATCGCCTTCAGCACGTCATAGCCGAGACCCAGGCGCTCGATCGTGCCGGGCGCCAGGTTTTCGGCGAAGACATCGGCCTTCTTGACCAGTTCCTTGACGAGCTGGACGCCGCGCTCGGTCTTGAGATCGACGGTGGCCGATTTCTTGTTGGCGTTGAGGATCTTGAAATAGAACGAATCGGCGGCCTTCGCATCGGTGCTGGCGATGCGCCGGCCGGGATCGCCGCGCGACGGGTTCTCGATCTTGACCACTTCGGCGCCGAGCCAGGCCAAGGCCTCGGTGCAGGTCGGCCCGGCCTCGAACTGGGTCAGATCGACAACCCGAACACCCTTGAGGCAGTTGAGAGGCGCAAAGTTTCCGCTCATCCTTCAGGTCTCCTTCATCGCGGCGGTTTGCCGGGAAATACGTGGCCGCAACGATAGCGCAGAACCTCCCTCGACGGAAATCGCTGATTTCCGCGAACAGCCCTGCATTGCGCTTCGGCGACTTTGCTAGGCGCCGCGCGGGGCGGTTTCCAGGCTCGCGAGGTCGCGGCCGTGGGTTTCGGGCAGCATCAGCAGCATCAGCACCATGATGCCCGAGG
>DATCQF010000629.1:0-3473 GCA_036569735.1 Allostellaceae bacterium
GAGGCGGATCTGTGGCTCTTGTTAGCGCCGATCAAGCGCGCCCGGCTCGACTGGCTCGTTGAGAAGGCGACCGAGCTTGGCGCCGCCGCGCTCGTCCCGGTTATGACCGGGCGCACCCAGCCGGAGCGCCTCAACCGCGAGCGGCTGCGCGCGCTGGCGATTTCCGCGGCGGAGCAGAGCGAGCGCCTCTCGGTGCCCGACATCGCCATCCCCGAGCCGCTCGACCGGGTGCTGGCCGCGTGGGCCCCCGGGCGGCGTCTGGTGCTGTGCGACGAGAGCGGCGCCGGCATGCCGATCGCCCAGGCCCTCGCGGGCTGGTCCCCGGACACGCCGGCCGCGCTGCTGGTGGGCCCCGAAGGCGGCTTTACCGACAGGGAGCTTGACGCTCTCGGTAAACTCCCCATTGTTACGCGGGTCGGGCTCGGCCCGAGGGTGCTGCGCGCCGAGACCGCCGCCGTCGCCGCCTTGGCGGTTTTCCAGGCGATCGCCGGAGATTGGCGCCGCCAGCGGCCGCGGTGATGTTGGCTGATGTCTTGTCTATCGGGAGTTCCGAAAACCGCATGTCTGGGCCGTCGAGTGTGGAAGGACCGTCGATCACCGACAAGCGGCAGCTCGTCGAGTATCACGAGGCCGGCAACAAGCCGCCATCGGCCTGGCGGGTCGGCACCGAGCACGAGAAATTCGTCTTCCACCGCAAGGATCTCAGCCGGGTCGCCTATGAGGGGCCGGACGGGATCGGCGCCCTCTTGCAGGGCATGACCCGCTTCGGCTGGAAGCCGGTTCTCGAAAAAGGCAACATCATCGCCCTCTCCAACGACAGCCAGTGCTCGATCACCCTTGAACCGGGCGGGCAATTCGAGCTGAGCGGGGCGCCGCTCGAAACCCTGCACCAGACCTGCGAGGAGGTGCACGAGCATCTGCGCCAGGTGCGCGAGGTGTGCGACGAATTGGGGCTCGGCATGATCGGGCTCGGCTTCGACCCCAAATCGCGGCGCGATGAGGTGCCGTGGATGCCCAAGGGCCGCTACCGCATCATGCGCGACTACATGCCGAAAAAGGGCCGGCTCGGGCTCGACATGATGCTGCGCACCTGCACCGTCCAGGCCAATCTCGATTACCAGTCCGAAGCCGACATGGTGAAGAAGTTTCGCGCGAGCCTCGCGTTGCAGCCGGTCACCGTGGCCCTCTTCGCCAACTCGCCGTTTGTCGAGGGGCGGCCCTCCGGCCACCAGAGCTATCGCAGCCTGGTGTGGACCGACACCGATCCCGACCGCTGCGGGACCCTCCCGTTCGTCTTCGAGGACGGGTTCGGGTTCGAGCGCTATGTCGACTACATGCTCGACATGCCGATGTACTTCGTCTACCGCCACGGCACCTATATCGACGCGAGCGGGCAATCCTTCCGCGACTTCATGGCGGGCAAGCTGCCGGCGCTGCCGGGCGAATTGCCGCTGATCGGCGACTGGGCCGACCATCTGACCACCGCCTTCCCCGAGGTCCGGCTCAAGACCTATATCGAGATGCGCGGCGCCGATGGCGGGCCGTGGCGGCGGCTGTGCGCATTGCCGGCGCTGTGGGTCGGCCTCCTCTACGACAGCACCGCGCTCGACGCCGCCTATGAGCTCGTCGCCGACTGGACGCCTGAGGAGCGCGAGGCGATGCGGCGCGATGTGCCGCTGCTCGGTCTCGACACCCCGCATCGCAGCCGCACCTTCCGCGACATCGCGCTCGAAATGCTCGAAATTGCCCGCGAGGGTCTGCACCGCCGGGCCCGCCGCGATCTGTGCGGCGAAGACGAGACGCACTACCTCGACACCCTCTTCTCGATCGCCGGCGCCGGCCGCACCCCGGCCCAGGAGCTGCTCGAGGATTACCAGAGCCGCTGGGGCGGCCGGATCGAGCCGGTCTATACCGAGCAGGCGTATTGAGAGGTTAGCCCGGCGTTCCGGCACGCCGTGCCGGTGTGGTGACGGTGAGGCCGTCGCCGAGGTGCATCGGCCGCCAGCCGGAGGGGTCGGCGAGCGCCGCGTCGGGGGCGCGGCCGGATAAGGACATCCAGCGCTCGCGGTGCCATGAGGTCAGCGCAACCTCGGCGCGGAGCGCCGCGCCCGGCGCCGGGGGGTTGACGCCGAGCGCCGACCACG
The DNA here is from genome assembly GCA_036569735.1 of Allostellaceae bacterium. Lineage (GTDB taxonomy): Bacteria > Pseudomonadota > Alphaproteobacteria > ATCC43930 > CGMCC-115725 > DATARH01. The sequence continues at coordinate 2,145 of DATCQF010000629.1, forward strand.
GGATCAGCAGTTCGGCGGTGATGCGCGGCTGGTCGGCCCCGAAATAGACCGCCTCGGCGCCCGGCACCGGGGTGCACCCCGATGTGATCGCCTGTGCGGCGGTCCCGGCGCACAAGAGCGCCGCCATCGGCGGGTGATCCTTCACCTTGGTGCGCGGCGGAATGAAAAAAAGCGTCGCGCGGCGCGGGCCCCGGCCGGCATCGACTCCGAACTCGATGCGGTACGCCTCGCCGAGCGGAAATGCGCCGTCGTAGCCCAGCAGATCGATGTCGAAATAATCCTGCCCGACCGTCGCCAGCGCGAGCCCCTTGTCGCTCCACGACAGGTAGACCTCGCCGAAATCGACCGCGCCCGGTGACGGGACGAGGGGCGGCAACAGGCTCGCCGGCTTCGGCCAATCCGACAGCGAATGGTCGTGCACCGAGACGGCGACATGCGGCAGTACAAAGGATACCGCCTGGTTCGGCTCGCTCGGGGGTGTCGCGGCGGCATGGAGCGCCGGCGCCTCCCGGTTGGCCGCGCTCAGCGCCGCGGTCAGCCGCCCGTACGGGTGGTCGTCGCTGTCGACGAGGCCGAAATCGTAATCCTCGCCGTCCGCCCGACCGCCCTTCGGCTGGTCGTAGTACTGGAACCATTGCGAGCCGACGATTCCGGGGATGCGGGCGAAGTTGAGGGTCGCCGCGGCGGCGCCGCGCGCCCGCTCGGCCTGAGTGCCGACCGTCATCAGATGGCCGTTGTTGGTGTTGCCGGTGCGGTTTTCGCGGGCGGCAAAGAACCACTCGCTGACCAGGACCGGTTTGCCCCGCGACAGCTTTTCGAGCCCGTCGAAGAAATACCGCGCGATCCAGCCGTCACCGCTGTCGACATTGTAATTGGTGGCGATCGCGTCGACATGGCGCGCCATCGCGCGCACCGCCGCGGGGTCGTAATAGATTGGCAGCCGGTCGCCGAAATAGAGCGAATCGGGATCGGCCGCGCGGATCGCCCGCTCGGCCAGCGCGTAGTAATGCTCGGCGACGATTCCGGTCCATTCGCGCACCACCGCGATGCCGTTGCCGCCCGGGCGCATGCGGGTCATCGCGGTGCCGGCGAGCAATGCCGACCATGACTTGACGCCGGCCGGCGGGGCGAAATCGGCGGCGAAGCTGCGCCAATCGTCATGGTAATGCCGGCGCAACAGGGCAACCCAGCGCTGTTTCGTGTGGGAGCCGGCGGGCTTCATCGAGTAGTAGACGAACAGCGCGCCCGCCCACCAGCCGACCTCGTTGTCGGAGAAATAGCCGATGCGGTAGGGCGAGCCGCGATAGGGCGCCACGAGCTTGCGGGCGA
>DATCQF010000630.1:0-2609 GCA_036569735.1 Allostellaceae bacterium
TCGTACGGGCCAACGACAAGCACGCCGCGCGCCTCGCCCTGATCCGCCACCTCTTGGCCCACCTGCAATACCGGGGCAAGGAGCACAGCCTCCTGGCGTTCGATCCTGCGGTCGTTTTCGCATTCGACGAGGCTCGGCTGCGCGACGGGTCGATCGCCGGTTGACGCTGGGTATAACTCCCGTAAGGGAATCGCATTCCCGGCGAAAGCCGGGACCCACTCGTCAACCGACTCGGGTGCGGATCAGTGTGGATCCCGGCTTTCGCCGGGAATGCGATTTCATATGGAGCTGTCGGGGATCAAAGCGTCGTGCCCTGGGTATAGGTGCAAGCGAATTTTGGGAGTCCGCCAACGGCCCCTAGCCGGCGATGCCCCGGGCGATCCACCATGCCGCACCGGCGCCGCCGAGGGCGAGGCAGGCGAGCACCGCCGCCGGTGCAGCGGCCGCGCGTCCGCCGGCAAAAGCGACCCCGTAGCCGGCCTTCATCAAATTGTTCGACGAGGCGGCGATGAGGATCGCGGCCACCCCGGCGCCTTGCGCCAATGGCACGGCGCCGCCGGTGGCGATGCTGAGCACGAAGGGGTCGATATCGCTTGCTCCGACGATCGCCGCCAGCCCGAAGAGCCCGCTTTCGCCGAATTCGGTCCGGGCCCAGGCGGAGGCCAGCGAGATCGCCACGAACAGCACCGCGAAAATGAAGGCGGCGCTGAGTTCCAATGGATTGGCGGGCGGATTGGCGTCCGCCTGGGCTGCCATCGGCGCCGCGGCCGCGCGATACCACAACCCGGCAAGCGCGAGGCCGAGGACCGCCAGAATCAGCAGCGTCGGCGCGAGGGCGCGGGCGAGCGGCAGGTCGAACATCGCGACGATGACCAGCAGCCGAACATACATGACCGACGTCGCCAGCATGATGCCGGTCTGCGCCTGGCGCAGCATTGCCGGCTCGGCGCGAGCGCGGCGCGCCAGGATCACGGTCGTCGCGGTCGAGGAATAGAGCCCGCCGAGCAGCGCCACCCAGAGCCCGCCGCCGGGTGGCGCGACATAGCGCTGCAACAGGTAGCTCGCGTAGGAAACCGTGCACACCGCGAGCACCGCCAGCCACACCTGATGCGGCGTCAATTCGGTCAGCCGGGTCACCGGCTCGTTCGGCAGGAACGGCAATACCAGGCCCGTCAGGATCAGGAACTTGCCGGCGGTGACGATCTCGCCAACTTCGATGCGCCGCGCCAGCCCGTGCAGCTTCTCGCGCGCGGTCAACAACAGCACCGCCATGACGGTGACGCCGATCGCCATCCACGGCGGCTCGGCGAGGGCGATCGGTCCGAGGAGATAGGCGAGGACGTTGCAGATCGGCACCATCAAGCCGACGTTCGGCAAGCCTTCGGGGTCGATCTCCTCGACGTGCCGCCAGTAGTAGCAGGTGAGCCACGCGCCCAGCACCAGGAGCCCGACGCTCAATGGCACCAGCCTCGTCGTATCGAGCCGGTAGAGCAGCGCCCCGGCGAGCGCCAACAAGGGAAAGCTGCGCACCCCGCCCGGCCGCGCCTGCCCGGCCTGGTAATGAAACTCCTCGAAGGCAAGGCCGAAGAAAAATCCAAGGCCCAGCAGCAGCAGGAAACCGGCGATCGGCGAGATGGCCGTCATGGCTCGCGGCTCAACGCACGCCGCGACGCCGGCCGGCGACCCGGCAAAGCCTCACGCGGCCATTCTGGCGAGGCGCGCGGCGCGGTAGCGCATTGCGCGCCAGAGGAGGCGGCTGGCGACCAGGCTGAGGCGACCGTTTGGCGTCAGGCCCACAGCCTTCAACAGCATCGCGACGCCGCGCTCGACATGGTGCGGCCGGTAGAGCGCGTAGGCGCGGCGCGCGTAGGCCCGGGTGTAATGCCGCCGGTCATAGGCAAGATTCCCCGCATTGGCGGCGTAATAGGCGTAGGCCAGTTCGTCGTCCTCCGATTCGGCGACCCGTCCGAGTGCGATGCGGACCCGCGCGAGCCGGCCGATCGGCTCCCGTGCCAGGCAGCGGTCGAGGTGTTTGTAGAAGAGGCGGTAATGGCGCAACTCGTCGGCGGCGATATGCCGGCAGATCTCCTGCAATACCGGCTCGGCCGCCGCCTCGCGCAGCGCGGTGTAATAGGAGCTGGTGCCAACCTCGACGATGCAGCGCGCCACCATCTCGCCGGCGCGCGACCCGCGGCGCGAGCGGGCGCTGTCGAAATCGACCTGATAACCGGCCCGAAAGCGGAGAAACGCCCGGTCGAAATCGAAATCGGGGTCGGCGAGCGCCGCCCAGCGCGCCAGCGCCTGGCCGTGCTGCGTCTCCTCCTCGCCCCAGCGCCGCGCGGTTTCCTGGAACGCCGGATCGTCGGCGAATATCCGGCACAGATGACGGGCATAGGCCGCGCCGTTGTGCTCGACCAGAGCCGCCGCCTTGACAATGCGGACGATCTCGGGATCGAGCCTGTTACGGTCGAAGCGGTGCCAGGGAATATCGTCAAGCGTCCACAACGCCATCCTGCCTCCCCTCCGACAGATCGAAGCCGATCGGTCTTATACACCAGCGGAGGGAGCCTTGTTAAATCCCTCTCCCGCATCGCGGGAGAGGGGGGACC
>DATCQF010000631.1:0-6799 GCA_036569735.1 Allostellaceae bacterium
TCTTCAGCTCGAGGATCTCGCCCTTCACATCGACTGTGATCTTCTTGGAAAGGTCGCCTTTCGCCACCGCCGTCGTCACCTCGGCGATGTTGCGGACTTGCGCGGTCAGATTGCCGGCCATCGAGTTGACGCTGTCCGTTAGATCCTTCCAGGTTCCGGCGACATCGGAGACGACGGCCTGGCCGCCGAGCCGGCCCTCGGTGCCGACCTCGCGCGCGACGCGGGTCACTTCGGCCGCGAACGAGCGCAGCTGATCGACCATCGTGTTGAGGGTTTCCTTGAGCAGCAGGATTTCGCCGCGCACGTCGACCGTGATCTTTTTCGACAGATCGCCGCTGGCGATCGCGGTGGCCACCTCGGTGATGTTGCGAACCTGCCCCGTCAGGTTCGACGCCATGAAATTGACGTTGTCGGTCAAGTCCTTCCAGGTGCCGCCGACCCCGGGCACCGCCGCCTGGCCGCCGAGCTTGCCTTCGGTGCCGACCTCGCGGGCGACGCGGGTCACCTCGCCGGCAAAGGCATTGAGCTGATCGACCATTGTGTTGATCGTGTTCTTTAATTCGAGGATCTCGCCCGAGACGTTGACGGTGATCTTGCGCGACAGGTCGCCGCGCGCCACCGCCGTCGTCACCTCGGCGATGTTGCGAACTTGCGCGGTCAAATTGCCGGCCATCGAGTTGACGCTGTCGGTCAGATCCTTCCACGTGCCGGCGACCCCGGGCACCTGCGCCTGGCCGCCGAGCCTTCCCTCGGTGCCGACCTCGCGGGCGACGCGGGTCACCTCGCCGGCGAAGCGGTTGAGCTGATCGACCATCGTGTTGAGGGTTTCCTTGAGGCGAAGAATTTCGCCGCGCACGTCGACCGTGATCTTTTTCGACAGATCGCCATTGGCGATCGCGGTGGCGACCTCGGTGATGTTGCGCACCTGCCCCGTCAGGTTCGATGCCATCGAGTTGACGCTGTCGGTCAGGTCCTTCCACGTGCCGGCGACGCCGGGCACCTGCGCCTGGCCGCCGAGCCTCCCCTCGGTGCCGACCTCGCGGGCGACCCGGGTCACCTCGCCGGCAAACGCGTTGAGCTGATCGACCATCGTGTTGATGGTCTCCTTCAGCTGCAGGATCTCGCCCGAGACGTTGACCGTGATCTTTTTGGAAAGATCGCCCTGCGCGACGGCGGTGGTGACTTCGGCGATGCTGCGCACCTGCCCGGTCAGGTTCGACGCCATCGAATTGACGCTGTCGGTCAGATCGCGCCAGGTGCCGGCGACGCCCTTCACTTCGGCCTGCCCGCCGAGCTTGCCTTCGGTGCCGACCTCGCGCGCGACGCGGGTCACTTCGCCGGCAAAGGCGTTGAGCTGATCGACCATCGTATTGATGGTCTCCTTCAATTCGAGGATCTCGCCCGAGACATCGACGGTGATCTTCTTCGACAGATCGCCGTTGGCGATGGCGGTCGACACGGCGGCGATGTTGCGCACCTGGTTGGTCAGGTTCGACGCCATCGAGTTGACGCTTTCGGTCAAATCCTTCCAGGTGCCGGCGACGCCGAGCACGTTGGCCTGGCCGCCGAGCTTGCCTTCGGTGCCGACCTCGCGGGCGACGCGGGTCACTTCGCCGGCAAACGCGTTGAGCTGATCGACCATCGTATTGACGGTCTCCTTCAGCTGCAGGATCTCGCCCGAGGCGTTGACCGTGATCTTTTTCGACAGATCGCCGCCGGCGATCGCGGTCGCCACCTCGGCGATGTTGCGGACCTGCCCCGTCAGATTGCTCGCCATGAAATTGACGCTGTCGGTCAAATCCTTCCAGGTGCCGGCAACGCCGGGGACCTGCGCCTGGCCGCCGAGCCGCCCCTCGGTGCCGACCTCACGCGCGACCCGCGTCACCTCGGACGCAAAGGAGTTGAGCTGGTCAACCATCGTGTTGATGGTGTCTTTCAGTTCGAGGATCTCGCCGGACACGTCGACGGTGATCTTGCGCGACAGGTCGCCGCGCGCCACCGCGGTCGTGACCTGGGCGATATTGCGCACCTGCGCGGTCAAATTCCCGCCCATCGCGTTGACCGAATCGGTCAGATCCTTCCAGGTGCCGGCGACGCCGGGCACGATCGCCTGGCCGCCGAGCTTGCCCTCGGTGCCAACTTCGCGCGCGACGCGGGTCACCTCCGAAGCGAAAGAGCGCAGCTGATCGACCATCGTGTTGATGGCTTCCTTGAGCTGCAGGATCTCGCCGCGCACGTCGACGGTGATCTTCTTCGACAAATCGCCCATCGCGACAGCGATAGTGACCTCGGCGATGTTGCGGACCTGCCCCGTCAAATTGCTCGCCATCGAATTGACGCTTTCGGTCAGGTCGCGCCACACGCCGGTCACCTCGCGGACCTGCGCCTGACCGCCCAATTTGCCGTCGGTGCCGACCTCGCGGGCGACGCGCGTCACCTCGGAGGTGAAGACGCCGAGCTGCTCGATCATCGTGTTGACGATCGTCGCGAGGCGCAGGAATTCGCCCTGCAGCGGTCTGCCGTCGACATCGAGCCGCACGGTCTGCAGGAGGTCGCCCCGCGCCACCGCCGTGATCGCCTGGGTCACCGCCGTGGTCGGCCACAACAGATCGTCGATCAGCGTGTTGACCGAACTCTCCATCGCGCCCCAGGCGCCGCTCGCCAGGGCGAACTTGACGCGCTGGCGGGTCTTGCCTTCGCGCCCGACGACCTGGCCGACATGTTCCAATTGCTGTGCCATCCGCTCGTTGGCGGCGACGATCTCGTTGAAGGTATCGGCGATCTTGCCCGAAAGCCCTGTGCGGTCGCCCGGCAGCCGCACCGAGAAATCGCCGACGCGCACGGCCTGCAAGGCCTGCAGCATCTGATGCAGATCGAAATCCTCACCGTCGAGCGTCACAGTGCCGTCGAGCGCCACCGTATCGTGCCCGTTATCATGTCCATTTTGGCCAAGCGCGGCGATCGCCTCATCCACCACGGGGGCGCCGGGCTCAATTTCGGAGGAGATTTCGACGTGACCGTCAGCCGTGGGCTCCATGCTCGACTCCCTCAGGGCTCAAACGTCTGAAGATGCTTGCGAAAGCACAGCAGTTTCTGACACGGCTTGCAAGATGTGCGAGCGGTTCGCAAGACGTGCGGGAAGGCGGCGGAACATGCCGTGCGATCAGCGTATTGCGGCATGGGGGACCGCTGCGTGCGGTCGCGATCGAGGGCAATTGCCAATTTCGACGAATTCTCCCGCTGGTGGCCCGCGAGGGGTCTTGTTCACCCCGGGCGCAGGCAAACGTCCCCGTGAGCATGTCGTTCCATGCTGAAAAAACACTTAACGGGAGGCCGCACGGGCTACCGGGCCGCCCTCTAAACCGTGGTCGGTTCCTGCGCTTCCTGGTGCCAGATCAACAGGTGGCGGCGCAGCATTGTCATGCCCTTGACGAGGCAGAGGCCGGCGATGGCGATCTCGACGATGCCGGCGAAGACGCCCGGTGAATCGGCGAAGCGCGAGGCGGCGATCATCGCGCCGCCGAGACCTTCCCCGCCCATCAGCATCTCGGTGACGATCATGACGATCATCGAAATCGGCAGCGCCACCTGGAGCCCCGTCAGGATCTGCGGCAATGCGGCGGGCAGGATGATCTCGCGCAGCAGCTGGCGCTCGCTGGCGCCGAGGCTGCGCGCCGACCAGACGAGATAGCGGTCGACCCCTTCGGCCGCGCCCATCGTCGCGGTGATCACCGGGAAGATCGCGTTGAACACCGCCATCGAGATCTTGGAGACATCGTAGAGGCCGAGCCACAGCATGAAGATCGGCAGAAAGGCGATCTTCGGCATCGGGAACCCGACCGACACGATCGGATCGAAGAACCAGCGGACCCAGCGCTGCCGCGTCATCAGGATGCCGAGCACCACGCCGGCCACCCCGGCGATGGCAAAGCCGGTCAGCGCGCGATAGAGGGTCATCCCGAGATTGATCGCCAGCTCACCCGACAGGGCGTCCTGGCCGACCCGGGCGAGCACCGTGGACAAGGGCGGCAAGAGGAACGCGGTGACGATCCCGCTGCGCGATGCGGCTTCCCACGCGATCACCAGAACGATGAGCGAGGCGAGCGCCCCGGCGCGGCGCCCGAGCGCGGCGGCAATGGCCCAATCCTGGCCAGCCGGGCGGAACCCGGGCTCCGCGGACCTTGCCAGGATCGGGGTGTCGAGCTCGGTCATTCGCGCCACGCCAGAACCCGCCGCACCAGCATCAAGTAGCCCCGGTCGGCGGCAAAGCCCAGCAGCGAAACGGTCAACACCACCGCGAACATCGCATCGTAGGCGCCGCCATCGCCGAGCCAGCCGATCATGTAGCCGAGGCCCTGGCGCGCGACGATCAATTCCGACGCGACGAGCAGAACAAACGACAGCGCGAGGGCGGTGCGCACGCCGCTCAAGATCTCGGGCAGGGCGCTCGGCACCACCACCTCCCACAACACGCGCCAGCGGCTGGCCCCGAGGCTGCGCGCCGACCAGATAAGTATTTCGTCGGTGCCGCGCGCCCCGTTGAACGCGGAGAGCGTGATCGGCAGCAGGCAGCCGATAAAGATCGTCGCGACCTTCGATGCATCGCCAAAGCCGAGCCACAGCACCATCACCGGGATCAGCGCCGATTTAGGCATCGGGTAAAAGAACTGCACGACCGGATTGATCGCGATCAGGATCGGCCTGTACCACGCCATCAGGACGCCGATCAGGCTGCCGCAAAGGATCGCCAGGGCGAGACCCGCGGCGCCCCGCGACATCGAGGCGATGCCGTTGGTCCACAGATCGCCGCTGACGGCAAGATCGTACCAGGCGGTCGCGACGGTATCGAGCGGCGGCAGCGCGCTGACGGGCACGAGCCCGGTCCGGCTCGCCGCCTCCCACGCCGCCGCGAGCAGCAAAAGCGGCGCGTAGCGCGGCAGGATCGCCGCCATGTTGGTCGCGATGCTGGTCATGCCGCCCCGCTGCGCTGCGCCTGGATCGCCTCGCCGCGCACCAGGTTCCACACGTGATCGACCATCTCGAGGAATTGCGGGGTGCGCAACAGGTCGGGGTCGTTCTTGTCAAAGCCAACCTCGACGATCTCCTTGACCCGCCCCGGCCGGGCCGACATCACCGCGATGCGCTCGGCGAGAAACACCGCCTCCTGCACGTCGTGGGTGACGAAGATCACGGTCTTGCGCGAGCGCTGCCAGATGCGCAGCAATTCGTCCTGCATCAGGCTGCGGGTCTGCGCGTCGAGCGCGCCGAACGGCTCGTCCATCAAGAGGATGCGCGGGTCGACGGCGAGGGTGCGGGCGATCGCGGCGCGCTGCTTCATGCCGCCCGAGAGCTGCGAGGGGTAGCTGTCCTCGAACCCGGCCAATCCGACGAGGTCGATGAAGTCGCGGGCGCGGCGCTCCCGCTCGTCCTTTGGCAGCCCCAGTTTTTCGGGGCCATACAGCACGTTCTGCAGCACCGTCTTCCAGGGAAACAGCGCGAAGTGCTGAAACACGATGCCGCGGTCGGGGCCGGGGCCGGCGACCGGCTTGTCCTCGACCACGATGCTGCCCGCCTCGACCGGGAGGAACCCGCCGACGAGGTATAAAAGCGTGCTCTTGCCGCAACCGCTCGGCCCCAGCAGCGCGACGAACTCGCGGTCGCGAACGCTGAGCGACACATTGTCGAGCGCCAGCACCGAGCGGCCGCGCGCCGGCCGGTATTCGTGGCTCACCCGGTCGATGACGATGTGCGCCGACCCGTTCACGCCGCGGGGCGCCGCTTCCGCCGGTTGGCCGGGGCTATTTGCCATCGATGCGCTTCTTGGCTTCCTCGATCAGCGACAGATCGACGTGTTTCGGGTTGATTTCGACGCGCTCTTTGAGGACTCCCAGCGTCACCGACTCGTCGATCTCCTTCTGCACCGATTCCAACTCGGGTCGGGCATCCGGAGAGTGATAGAAATCGTCCTTGGTGAGGGCGAACGCCAGCTTCTCTTTTGGCAGCTTGGTCACGCTAGAGATGATGGCGAGCGCCTCGTCGCGGTTCTTCGGGTCGAGGAACCAGCGCACCGCGCGGATGTGATCCTCGAAGAAGTCGACGAACACCGGCCGGTGCTTGGCGATCATTTCGGCGCGCATCGCCCACATCACCGCCTGGGTCGGGCCGACCGCGTCGCGCGCGGTAAACAGTACCTTGTATTTCGGGTTGTCGATGAGGCCGGGCGCGAATTGCGGCAACAAGCCGATCATGTCGAGCTTGCCGCCTTCGAGCATCGCCGGCATGTTGGCGAAATTCGTTTCGACCGTGGTGAAATCGCTGTCCTTGATGCCGTTCTTGCGGAACATCGTGCGCATCGCCGCGTCGCTCGCCGATCCAATCGTATTGGTCGCGATGCGCTTGCCTTTCACGTCCTCGATTTTCTGGATGGGGCCCTCCGCCCGCACCACGAAATACTCGCTGAAATAGCCGGGCATCCCGTCGGCGACGACATCGGCGACGATCCGCTCGTCGAGCTTGGCATTGGTGATCGCCAGAGCGACCGCCGCGGTCGACAGCGATGCGATCTCCAATTCGCCGATCGCTTGCGCCTGGATCTCCGGCGTGGTGCCCTGGAAATGCACCGCCTGCAGCGCATAGCTCTTGCCGAGGTGCTTGAAGAGCGCGGGTTGGCGCTTGCCGAGTTCCTCGATCAAGGGGATCAGGTGCCCGGGGGTCACCACCCAGCCGACCCGGATCGTCAGCGGCTCGGCCCGGGCGACCACCGCCGATCCGATTGTGCCGACGGCGATCATGCCAATGG